>DATHIE010000114.1:0-13227 GCA_035316905.1 Chryseolinea sp.
ATTGTATCCCTTCGCCAGCGTATTGTCAAGAAAGTATTTGTAATCCGGCACTGATTGAGAAATCATGAACCACGCAGTTCTTCCCAGGATGGGGAAGGGTTTGTCTTTTTGGTCGATAAGGTAGCGGCTGTTCGCGCTGGCTTTCAGCGGAAATGAGACAGAGCTGCTATTGGTTTGGGTTTGTTGACCAAACGCAACTATGGTCGAGATGCCGAAGCAACAACCTAAAACAAAACGAGCGAGCATCGGGGAGTTAGTCATTTGTTATTTTGAAGATAAGGTTTTATAGTCATCGAGTACAATTTTATTTCTCCTGCAATTCCCATAAATCAGATCTTTCATTGCATATTTTTGTTTGACTTACGGCTGATTTTTCCAAACTTGATTAACATAAGGAATGTATCCATCATGAAGACTTTCGCAGTATTATTCGGTTTGTGCTGGCTTTCCCTAAGTTGCGGAAAGAAAGAACCATTTTCGGTCGTTGAGGTAGATGAACCGGTGTTCGTCGAGAATACGGTGTTTAGTTCATTTGAAGATCTGACTTCCCCCAGGTTCAATACGTTCAGAGAAAAATACAAGCTTGATACAGTTTTCCACGGTGAGGAGGATGAGTTTGAAAGAATGCTTGTTCTTCGCGACTGGATTCGAGGGGTAATTGACATTGGCGATTTCGAAGATGACTACCCGGGAGATGGTTATGCCGACAGAATTGTCGACGCTGGTCTAAAGGGTCAGGGATTTCATTGTGGACACTATATGATTGTTCAAAATGCCGTAATGAATTCGTACGGTTACGTCACGCGGTGTTTGGGTGCAGGTCCGGGTGTAAAAGGTGGTCCGGATGGTCATCATGGAATTAATGAGATTTGGAGCAACAAGTTTCACAAATGGTTCTTGTCAGACGCAAAATACAATCATCATTTTGAAAAGGATGGGATTCCACAATCGGCTTTGGAAATACGCGATGCATTTTTGAAAAACAAAGCAGCAGATCTAGTTCTTGTCAAAGGACGTGAACGCATACCGATAACATCTGACGGAGTCGCGAACAAAGATGGAAAGATGGTTCAGTGGACCAAGGAACGATTTGCACAAACCTACACGTGGATTGAATGGGAGGCCGGCAACAATCGTTTTACCGGATGGCCGGAACCCGGTGACGCGATTGATCATTTGAACGTGTACGCTGATGACTACTTTAAGAACAATACATGGATATGGGACAACAAACCGCACTGGTCCTACAAGACGGAGTTCATGATTCCCATTGCAGATCGCAATGCTATTGAATGGACGCCAAACACCGTGAAAGCCGATGTAAAGATTGATGGCGATAAGGCGATAGTAAAATTGCACTCGGATACTCCTAACCTGAAGTCATATCAAATGAGGCTATCTTCGGAAAATGAATGGCGTGACGTGCGTGATTCGCTTTCAATTGAATTAGCTGATGACAGAAATGAATTGTCCTTCAGAACTGTAAACCTTGCTGGTGTCGCTGGTGTTCCGAGTAGGGTGGTAGTTGCAAGAGGCAAATGACAATCCCTTGCACTGCTACACTTGAGTGTTGATATATTGATTGTTGATTGTTGAGTGTTTTTTACACTACGTCCTCCGATCAGAACACTCAACAATAAACAATAAACACTCCCGCCTACGTGAGACGCTTGCGCCACCGCTATAGCTTTAGCGCACGCGGTCGTCGGGCAGGCAAGTATTTTCTGCTGCCTTCCTATCCTTATACCTTATACCTTATACCTTTTCCTCATCCCCCTTACCATCCCTGAATCCCAGTGCAAAGAGAACCGTAACAACAACGGAAAAAATCAATGGCACTATCCAGAACGATTGCCACTGTTCAAGAGTCGGATTGTCGCTTCCATGCATAATGGAATTATAGATCCAGCCGGACGTCAGAGCTCCAAGTCCCTGACCTACACCATAGGACACCAGTACAAAAAAGCCTTGAGCTTGTGCGCGTATGTCACTCGTAGCACGCTTGTCAATATAAACCTGACTGGCAACGTAAACGAAATCGTAACATGCGCCATGAAGCAGTATTCCGGCGATCAACATCCATACAACGGCATCTGTCGCTCCTAACGCAAACAATGCATAGCGGAGTGACCAGGCAAGAAGCCCCATGATCATCACCCATCTTATCCCCAGCTTCCTGAAAAACCAGGGCATTAGCAACAGGAATATTACCTCCGACATTTGGCCGAACGTCATCTTGAATGCAGGGTCGCTGATGTTTGCCGTCTTGAGGAATACCGGTACATAAGGGAAGTATATAGCAAATGGTATGCTGATGAGCAGTAACCCAATAATGAAGATGATGAAGGAAGGTGAACTTAATTTTTTGAGCGCATCAATTCCGATGATATCGCGGAAGGATATTCGTTTGCCCTGACCCTGTGGAGGAACATCAGGCAGTGTAAAGCTGTACAGTCCCATTAGAATTCCGGCGATTCCGGAAACATACATTGGTAGTGGAGTAGTGTCGCCATGCAGAAATAGGCTGACGAGGATACCAGCGCTTATCCAACCAAAGGTTCCGAACAAACGAATGATCGGAAATTCCTTTTCCTTGTCCTTAACAAGATGGAAGGCGGTCGCTGATGCCAGGCCAACGGTAGGCATATAGCATAGCATGTGGAATAGAAGGAATAAAAGGAACAACGTGGGGGATGTGGATCCTAGTAATGGGGCACAGATGACGAAGATGCCGCTCAGAATGTGCATGACGCCCATTACTTTTTGTACCGAAAAGAAGCGGTCGGCTACCATGCCCATAAAGAACGGGGAGACAATACCTCCAATCGGGCTAACCATGTAAGCGAGGTAAATGATGTCGCTCATTCCATGACTCGCCATATAGTTACCGCCCGTAGCATACCATGATCCCCAGATAAAGAACTGGAGGAACATCATCCCCATGAGGCGCACTTTCATGAGGCTATGCATAGATCTGGCATGGCTTGTTAATAATCAATGATAGGAGCATGAATTAAACGAGGGCTGCTTTCTGTGTGCCTGTCTTTTTAACGGAAGCGATCCTGTTCAACAATTGTTTAACGTAACGCATAGCCCGCTCGGTAGCTTTGTCAATCTCCTCAACTCCCATGATCTGATGATTGCGTATCATCGGAAGGCAGTATTCGGAGACGAGATAGCCATCATATCCGTGTTGGTATAATCCTTCGAGAAATGCGTCGTAATTGATCTTTCCACCGTGGAAAGGTGCGGGCTCCTGGATGATTTCGCCTTTAGAGTCCTCCGTAAAATTCCAGGCACCGTAATGAGTGTATTGAATGTATTCTGCACACTTGTCGACAGCCTCGCGTACGTATTCGGTTTTCTGACGATCGGAAAATAACGGAACGTCCATACACAGTTTCAAATTTTTGCGATCGATCTCTTGCAGCATTGCCAACGTATCTTCGTAGCCCGGATTCAAAACAGGTGCGTGATTCTGAAGTAGTATGGTGATACCCATATCCGCGGCCAGGTCAGTCACCTCACGAATGCCAGTTATTGCTCGGTTCCATACACGAAGATCGGAGGCGTTCACGACCTTGAAGTAATTTCCCCTTTCATAAGGAGCATAACTGGCGAGTAATTCTTCGTCATTGATGATTCCGGGCCAGGCAGCAAAGATCTTTACCTTGTCAATATTAAGATCTTTCGCCATCTCCAACACCATCCGCATCATGGCAAGATTATTTTCGCGTTCCTCCATGTGACGGCTGCAAAAATTGCTCATACTTTCCAGCGCACATAGTGCGACGCCTTCACCATCAGCTACAGCCTTCAGCCTTTCCCTGTCTTTTTTGGTTAGATCCAGCGGAGAGCCTATGGGCCGTTTTGTTTCGATGGCAAGAGCCTCAAAGCCCATAGCTTTTGCTTTGTGAACTTGTTGCTCCAGGGTCAATGCCTTTCCTGCATAAAACAAGCCCGAGTAAGTAACAGAAAGTAGCGCGAATTTCATCTATTGAATTGGGTTTTTGTTAGCGAATCAAGATTGGGATATGAACTTACTAAAAAATGAGAATATGTCATCGGCTTAATGTATAATTGGGTGATTTTAAAGGATGAATGTCAGTAGCAGAATTTGAATGCATGTTCCCGCACTAGAACAAACTATGCATTGTAAATGAAACCAACACCGGAGCAAGGTTTAAAACGAACTATCGGCGTTGGAATGTTAACTGCAAGCGCTGTTAATCTCACCATCGGAGCCGGAATATTTGCTCTTCCCGCTGTAATAGCTTCCCGCATAGGCAGTGCTTCATTTTTAGCCTATATCCCTTGTACGCTTCTTATAATGATGGTAATGCTTTGTTTTATTGAAATTGGCACACGCGTTACAAGTTCCGGCGGTATTTATTCGTATTTAGAAGCGGCCTTTGGTCCTTTCACTGCTTTCCTAGGTAGTACACTTTATTGGCTTGGATATTCTCTGATGACAGATGCCGCTGTGGCCAACGTGTTTGCAGATAGTCTGGCCGTGTTTTTTCCGGGTCTACGACAACCGATGGTTCGCACAAGCTTGATGCTTGTGATATTCGGAGGAATAGCCTGGGTAAATGTACTTGGAGTTAGACAGGGTGCAAGTCTTGCTGCAGCGGTTACAATTGCAAAGATTATCCCTCTTTTGGTTTTGATAGTTGGCGGAATGTGGTTTGTAAATCCTCAGTATTTGAAAATCGTTCAATGGCCCTCTATTTCCAGCCTGGGCGAAGTGTCGATGATCTTGTTTTTTGCGTTCGGTGGAATGGAGTGCTCATTGGGTATCAGCGGTGAAATAAAAAATCCGACATATACCATTCCGCGAGGTATATTGATGGGATCAACTGTTGTTTTCGTTTTTTACATATGTATTCATTTGGTTACTCAAGGTCTGCTTGGTCCTGACTTGAAAAATCATCTAGAGACACCGTTAGCGGCCGCAGCATACCGATTTATGGGGAACACGGGTTCGACGTTGCTTCTTGTCGGTGCTGCTATCTCTACTTTTGGAGTGATCATCGGGGATATACTAAATGCGCCGAGGCTCGCGTTTGCAGCTGCCAAAGATGGGCTGTTGCCGGGAGTTCTCGCCCGTATTCACCCAAAATATGCTACTCCTTATGTATCGATAATTTTTTACGCCTTCCTCGGATTCATTCTCTCAATTTCCGGTAGCTTCCGGCAGCTTGCAATCATGGCAAGCGCTGCATTGCTGTTGACCTATCTCAGTGTGATCCTCGCGGCGTTGAAACTAAGAAGGACTCCAGCTCCGTCGAATGCTTTTAAAATCCCAGGCGGAATTGTTGTTCATTGTTTGGCGATAGCGGTCACTTTATGGTTCCTTTCTCAGCTCTCCAGGGAAGAGTATGTTATTGCCGGAATATTTTTGATCGTCGCAGCAGGTGTTTTCGGAGTCATGAATTTGATAGCAAGGAATACCAGGCGGTCTTGAGTCAATAGCCCCTTCAGCTAATAACCATTGCTCTCCATGAGGGCAAGTAGAGTTTGATTTCGCTCACATAACAAACTACTTCGAATGTGCTTCACCTCTGCGCCACAATGGTTCAAAATCTGAATGGGAAATGTTTTTTGTAGTATCACGACACGTGCGTTCGATAATAATCCGTTTTCCACCCTTTGGTTCTTTCGACTGAAACATTTTCAATTTAAGCTGACACTCTTCATTGCCGCCCATAAAACTGAACGAGCTGTCTTTTTCGATTTGTTTAAGGCTGAGGGTTCCATAATCGAGGGGCATCCCATAGTAGTCCTTCATAAGCTCTATGCGATAGGTGAATTTATTTTCTTCCGTTCTCTTGAGCAGCATGATGATCCTATCTTTACCCAGACCGCTTAAGAATTCCCATTCGTCATTCAATGGAAATATCGCCAGCGGGTCGGATACTTTTTCGGAGGATCCTGAACATGAACAGGCGAACAGGAAAAAGACAATGGGGATACGTTTCATCAGATGTGACAGCTTTATAAATATGTGCGCTAATTTACAAGAAGGAGTTGAGAAGATGAGAATATGAGAATGTGGCAAGAGGAGAAGGTGTGATGATGAGGAAAGAGGGAAAGGAAATCAGTGGGGTTTCGATTGGAGGTGAACCCCATAGGTTGTATAGTAGCAAATATTTCTTGTTTCAGATTTGTTGCGTCTGAGATTTGGTTTCAAATGAACGGATAAACAACCGTCCTGTTGAACCCCGTTGGCGTTCAACTATTGGCTGCCGTCACCACCCGGCATTTCATGCCTGGCTATTGAGCTTTAATCCCTTCGGGATTAGGTCAATTTGATCAGTGCATGTTAGATCCCTTCGGGATTTGATAAGTTTAAGCAGTCGAGACTTTGAACAGCTTTCTATCGTGTGTGCCAGAATACTTCCATGTAAACTGATTGGAAGCCGAAAGCATAAGGATATAGTGTACGAATCCCAACGGGATTCAAGCATTAATAACCCCGGATGAAATCCGGGGTTGCCAAGTATACGATACCTGAACCCCGAAGGGGTTGAACAGGAAAATTTGTGTGACGGTTTTTGATTTTGAGAATCTGTACATACAACTATCAAGGTTCGCCTTTGGACAATCTAATCCCGATCCCCACGCTATAATGCGGCATAAAGAAAGGCAGGGTATACTCGGTGTCATCGGTTTGATCTGCTATCCCAAAACCTGCCTGGGCAAATACGAACATTGATTTTGGTTTTTCAGTGAGAAAGTATTTTGCCGTAAAACAGGGCTCAAACACGTATGAGTATTTGTTTCGAAGAATGGAAGGGTCTCCGTTATTAGTCATCACCCGAATGTCTTTGAATTCTAAATAAGTCATTCGCATGGTGATGGCCAGCAAAAAGCGTTTGGGCCGAAAAGCAAAGGTCGGCTGAATGAAATACTTGTGGTACCCGCCTTCGGCCGTCAGCTGCGTGTTCGCAAAAAAGAAAAACCCCCAAACGGAATCTTGTGCATATCCGTGTCCGGCGCCATATCCTGAAAATATCTCGTACGATATTTTATCGGTGTGACCAAAGTATCCCAGCGCCACTTCCCCGGATTGGTGGCGGCGATAAGTATTATTCAGGTTCTGCGCCCGGTTGTTGGCGTACATTGCGCCGGCAGTAATTCCGACGTGATCCAGTAACGCATAGGCTGCATTTATGTTGGCGCCTCTTCCAAATGATGCACTGCCCTGAAACTCACCCTTCCGAGTCATCAGTGGAGTGTTGCGAAGGCTTGACACATACACGCTCGCACACGAGCTGCAACAAACAACCAATGATAAAAAGGCAATGACCTTGTGAATACGAACCGTTGTGCCAGAGTGTATGGATAGTAGTGTCATTCATTAAAACTTATCCTGAAACTAGGATTTAATATAAAGAGGGATTAGCAAATTTCTGCCAAATAGGATAAGAGTTGCGTCGGTACCCCGAAGGGCAACCACTCCCCACTTCTAACTTCTAACTCCTAACTTCTAAATTCTACCTTCTAAGTCTTCGTCAACACATTTGTTACCCGTCATCCCTTTCGAATTCCTTGAAAAAAGCTATTTTACAATACCGTTAGACTCAATCCAGACATTCCTTAAACCATAAACCAGCGCCCGCTATGATCAAGAAAATCCTTCTCGTCATTGTATCCATCATCGTAGTTGCCGTTATCGGCATTTACATTTATGTCCAATCGTCATGGGATAAAACCTATGACTGGCCAGGCCCGTCGCTCAAAACAAGTACAGACTCTGCCGTGGTCGTCCGCGGCAAATATCTGGTAGAAGGTCCGGCCCATTGCGTTTCATGTCATGTTTCCAGCTTCGCTGATTTTGTTGCCGCTGACCAAGGGCAGAACATAGAATTGAAAGGCGGACTACGATTTCAGATGGGTCCGCTAGGTGCAATGTTCACCCGCAACCTTACGCCTGATCCTACTACAGGAATCGGACGATATACGGACGAACAGTTATTCCGTATGATGCGGCATGGCATCCGGCCGGACGGTTTAGCGTCGATGCCTGTACTCATGCCGTTCTGGAAAATGGCCGATGATGACCTTATCGCTGTTGTATCTTATTTACGTTCAATTGCTCCCGCTGAAAATAATGTTCCTGCAAATGATTGGACATTCGTGGGTAAAGCCGTCCGTTCATTAACTCCGACGTTCGAACCTATAAAAGATCCGGATGCACCTGCAGTGGCACCTCCTATGGCAGCTACGATCGAGCGCGGCGAATATTTAGCTCACTATGTAACCAACTGCGTGGGCTGTCATACACAACGCGACATGATGACCTATCAGGCTACTGGTCCTGAGTTTGCCGGTGGGATGGAATTTGAACCCTGGCCAGATTTTTATACATATCTTGGAGTTGATCCTACCACCTGGATCCGAACACCGAATATCACTCCAGATCCCAACAGCGCGCTCGCAAATTATAAAACGCCGGAAGAATTTATCGCCCGCTTCAGAAAGGGCAGGATCATTAATTTTTCTCCCATGGACTGGGGACCTTTTTCACGCATGAGTGATGAAGATATTACTGCGATATGGATGTATCTCAATAGCCTGGAGCCCGTGCAGAAGGACGTGGGGCCGTTGGTGTTTAAGAAGGAATGACTCGGGCAATGAGCAATGAGGAAATAAGGGTATAACCTTATAAGGGAAATACTTGAGTGTTGATTTATTGCCTGCCCGCCGACCGCGTGCGCTAAAGCTATAGCGGTGGCGCAAGTGTCGAACGTCGGCGGGATTGTTGATTGGTTTTGGAACCTATTCGCTTCCGATCAGGTGAGAAGTTCACATGATGAGAAGTTGAAGCGTGTAAAAGGTCTACCGATTTATCGCTTATTGATTACCGAAAGAAGTATGCGATTTGACATGGAGACTGTTTTAACTTCAACTTTTTGGCATTCTTAAATAGTCGTTAAAATAATTTCAACATGGTACAGGTAAATCAATCGGTTCATTTTCGTGCGTTGGGAACAACCTACAAGGTGCTGAGTCAATCGGTCGGTGGAAGTGCAGCTATTATTGAACACACCCTGGAAGCCATGAGCCTTGGAGCACCCATGCATAAACATACCCGTGAAAATGAGATTTCGTACGTTCTTGAAGGCGAACTTTCGGTAATTCAAAATGGTGAAGTTCAAACTGCAGGACCAGGACAATTTATTGTGAAGCCAATGGGCATTTTTCATACCTTTTGGAATGCGGGCAATAAAATGGTTCGCTTTATTGAAATTATCACGCCGGGTAATTTCGAATATTACTTTGCAGAATTAGCACCGTTTCTGTTAAAGGGTCAACCTCCACAAATGGATCGAGTTAGAGAGACAGGACAGAAGTATGGATTAATAGTTGACCCTGATGCCGCGGCGGAAATCATAAAGAAGTACGGATTAAATCCAGTGTCTTAACTTTGCAAGACATCTCAAGGCGAAAGACTTACTCCGTTAGCGCCCAATGCCTTACCCACTCGGAAAGCCTCACTTCAAATAAGAGTATTCAACAAGACATTATATAACCTGATTCCCACACAACTATTGAGAAACTTTGTCAAAAGATTCTCCCTAAGTGTAACCTTTTACCCACTCGGGGGTAGAGAACTAGAATTTACGGTCATCGATATGAAAATTAGAACCAGTTTTCCTTTTATTGCGCCCGTCATTTTTTTTCTGTTAACATCAACGTACGCAAAGGCGCAGAATGCTAGCATTCAATACGATTCTTTGTATTCCAATGTTTTGAAGGAGCAGAGGCCGATAAGAATCATTTTGCCCAAAAAGTATGACCCTGGCCTGACTGATAGATTTGATGTTTTGTATGTATTAGACGGGGAATGGAATACTTCCTTAGCGGAAAAGGTTAACGAGTTTTTGGGACACGCCAAGTTCATACCTGGTAATATGATCATCGTTAGTATTCCGAACTATTACAAGAATGGAGTAAACATGAGGGAGAGGGACTTCACACCAACGTCAACAGAAAATAAAGACGCAAAATTTTCATGGATGAAATCCAGCCTTAATTCCGGAGGTGCAGGCAATTTCCTCTTATTTCTAAAGGACGAATTGGTACCCTTTGTAAATAGCAAATACCGCGCAAACATTGAAAACAACATTCTTTATGGGACATCATCAGGCGGGTTATTCGCAATTTACGCGTACTTAAATGAACCCAGGCTTTTCAAATCATACGTTACTGTTGAGCCTAGTTTATGGTGGGATAAGGAGTATATAAACAGAATAGCCTCAGAAAAACTCGAAAATAATAAGGGGATAAGGAATACGCTTTGGATTAGCTCTCGCGATGGAGGGGCTCAAGTTGAAATGGGGATCTCGGGTTTTGATTCACTGCTTAAACTAAAGGCGCCGGACGGTTTGCAATGGAAAGTAGAAGTCTATCCAAATGAAACACATTTTTCTGCAATATGGAAGGGAATTTATGATGGCTTGAAATTTACCTATGTAACATCCAAAACTGACGGCACATTAGTTAATAAGGCAAGCGGGACAGGAAAGTAACTTATTCCCGCGCTGGTTATTACAAAACTTGGCAGCAAGGCAGAGGACAATGAAGAAAGTACTATTAATATTAATTCTAGTCGTGACTGCATACCCGGCATTTGCTTGTATGTGCCTACCACGGACATTTGATGAGGAGGTTCAATCATCCAAAAGTATATTTCACGGACGAGTCGTTTCGGTTGATCATTACATATTTGACATAGAGATCATTCAAGTTTGGAAAGGAGAATTTACAACTAGGACCTTTCAATTGACTCAAGGTGAAACCTCGTGTGAGAGACGGACATTTGAACTGAATAAAGAGTACATATTTTACTTATCAGGAAACAGCGTATTTAATTGTAGCCTGACAGACGAATATCAACGAACAATTGACTCTGAGTTACTTGATCTTGAATTCAAAAACATAGGGGACAAGAAATCGATAGAATCAAATTCCATTACCGCCAAGTTATTTGGAAAAATGTAGTAAGGACTTGCAATTTCAAATTTCCGAAATTTAGACGGTTAGCCAGTCAAGCATTACTCCGTCCTGATCACCGATTTTACCTTAGCCACAATCTCCGGGGTGATTTCTTTTAATCCATGCACCTTCATTGCATGCTCGGCGGCAAGCTTTAAGGCTTCTTCTTCTGTCTTCGCTTTGATCACTCCGTCGCAGTCAAAGCCGACATCGCGACAACGAATTACTTTTTCCATAGTGATAAAGTTTAAGTGTTAAGATCTATGTTGATAACTAATAAACAAATACACGGTCGCACTCAACCGAGAGCCGCACCAAAACAGTTGGCATTGCAAATTCGGCTGGTTTGTCTTTCAAAACCTCATCGGTTATACCTCTGGCTTTGCTTGACATACCTGACAGGTAAAATCTTCCACCACCTTTGACAATTGCCTCGTAGTGTTCCTTTAACTTTCCGGTTCCCAAACCGGTGAGATTTTCCATCACATCGCTTCGGAACAAATTGACTCCATCGCCTGCGAGAAAAAGAACTACGGAATGACCTTCATCTATAACTGATTTAGCGACAAGGAACGCAAGGGCTGCGCGCGTTGGATTTTCAGGACCCTGCGTAATGTGAACGAGGATTTTCATTTTTTTATTGGATGAAGGTTGAGACTGACCAAACACTGCGTTAGTTGTGACCAGGCAGAAAAGAACTATCGATATGTATTTCATGGTTATCTTTCCAATGATTACATACAATGATAACCAACGCCCTTCGAAGAAATGTGTATCAAAAGATACACAACGCAAGATTTATCCCGGTACCTGGTTAACTGGCTTCCTAGGCACCCAGCCACCCAGGCACCTGTAATGGTCTGCTAAATTCTTAACTCAATCGCGCCCCGGTGGAGCTTCAGTTTCTTTTCTGCCTCCATCTGTTTGAGTATCCGTGAAACAACTACGCGTGTCGTGCCTAACTCGTTGGCAAGCGTTTGGTGAGAAATGGGGATCTTCTTTGATTTCTGTTCCTTCACATATTGTTTCAGATAATCATTGACCCGGGTATGAATTGGCTTGAAGGCAACACTCCCGAATGCAGTAAGTAACTCGTCATAACGGCTCTTGAATGTATTGATGATGAACTTATTCCACGATGGATATTTTAGCTGCCAGTCCGCAATTACGTGCGCGGGCAGCACCAGGATCTCCGTGGCTTCAACTGCGATTCCATTAGCTGCGCTGTTGTAATCGAAATAAGCAGAGGATAGGGACATCATGCAAGTTTGCCCGGGACCAACATAATAGAGGAGTATCTCGCGGTCTTCTTTTTCCTGGTACACGCGGATCTGGCCTCTGATTACGATGGGAAGAAAATTGAGGTATTGGCCTTCTTTAATCAGCACGTCGCCCTTGTTGGCCTTTAATATCTTTCCATTCTTTAGGATCTCTTTTTGAAGATCCGGCTCCCGAAAGGATTGTAGTTTGGTAAAAAGGTCAGTTGATAATTCCATGTTTCGACTACGTTTGGTTGAACATGTCTTACTCAGTATTAAGTATAGGCAACCTATTCATTTTTTGCAAGAATGATTGTCATCATCATATGAATTGATAATAGAACAAAGTCATCATTCGCTTCGGTTCCGTCTTGATGCACATTTCAACTCTGCGGCTTTTAATGTACATTGAACTATCAATTCTAATCTCGAAATGACCTCTCAGGGCTATTCAGGTGAAGGCAGTCGACATAAGTGGTGGGTAAGAATCTCTCACTGGATAATAACATTTAGTTTTCTCGCGCTTGCTTACACCGGAGTCGTCATACTCATGTGCCACCCGAGGTTGTATTGGGGAGAGGTGGGCAACGATCTCACACCAGCATTGATTGAATTACCGATCAGCAGAAACTATCAGCATGGCGGCTGGGAGAACAGCATTGCGTTTTTCGATGAAGCAAGTGCACCTGTCACGGCCAGCCGTACTTATGACATCTTTAACAAGAATGGATGGGGACGGAGTCTACACTTCCTTGCTGCGTGGATCTTGGTTATCGCCGGAGTCCTTTACCTCCTCACTGGTATTTTTACAGGTCACTTCCGGAACCGCCTTTTTCCCAAAGGAAGTGAATTTTCGTGGAGGTTTCTTGTCAGCAATATTCTCCGTCATCTTAAGATGCAAATGAACATGTCGTCAGGTCCTGAATACAACGTCGTTCAAAAGTGGAGTTATCTTTTGGTAATC
>DATHIE010000115.1:0-12316 GCA_035316905.1 Chryseolinea sp.
GCTGGTATCTCGTTGGCAGCGTTGATCGTTTATATTATTATTGACCATAAGAAGCTCCCGAAAAAATCCACCAACTGATTGTACGATAAGTAATACGTCAAACGACAAAATATTTTGGGCACAAAAAAAGATCGACTGTTACGTCGATCTTTTTTCAGTTATAGTTTAAGGATTATTAATCCATTATTCTCTTAACATTGATTGCGTTCATTCCTTTTTTGCCTCTTTCTTCATCATAAGTAACTTCATCGTTTTCACGAATCTCATCTACTAGACCTGAAGTGTGAACAAAAATGTCAGTCTTTGAATCTGACGGTGTGATGAAACCAAAACCTTTGGCTTCATTGAAAAACTTTACTGTTCCTTGCATTGTATTAAAATTAAAAATTAAAAATTCACATTACTGCTTCATCATTGGTAATAATCGTTCGAGCCGCCGAGGAAGTCCCGGAGAAGAATCATTAACGAAAAAAACGTGGAAAACAACGAAGCGGATTATTAGAGCGGCTTGCTGAAAGGCACTTTTTCTTAGATGAACGCCAAAGGTACACTATTTATACCTGGCATCCTATTTTATCCGAGATAGGATTTCAAGATCCTACTTCTACCCGTATGTTTTAAACGCCTGGTTGCTTTTTCCTTGATCTGACGTACGCGTTCGCGCGTGAGATTAAACTTTTGAGCAATTTCTTCAAGCGTCATTGATTGTTGGCGGTTCAATCCGAAATATAAACTGATCACCTCTGCTTCACGGCTCGTCAATGCTGATAAAGACCGCTGCACTTCTTTGACGAGCGATTCTGCCATCATCTCCGATTCGGGATTTGATGCATTCGCGTCGGAAATGATATCGAGCAAACTGCCTTCCTCGCCTTGTGAAAACGGCGCATCTACTGAAACGTGGCGTCCTCCAATCCTTAGATTATCCATTACCTCCTCAGGCGAAACCCCTACGGCTTCAGCGACTTCCTGTGTAGACGGTTCGCGCTGAAACGTCTGTTCGAGGTCAGAAAATGTCTTGGTAATTTTAGTCAATGAACCTATCCGGTTCAACGGCAACCTCACTATTCTTGATTGTTCTGCCAGCGCCTGCATGATCGACTGGCGAATCCACCAAACCGCGTAAGAGATAAACTTAAATCCCCTTTTCTCATCAAATCTGCCTGCTGCCTTGATCAACCCAAGATTGCCTTCGTTGATAAGGTCCCCGAGCGTAAGCCCGTGATTCTGGTATTGCTTGGCCACTGATACCACAAAGCGAAGATTTGCTTTGGTCAGCTTTTCAAGCGCAACCTGGTCTCCTTCTCTTATTCGTCTGGCAAGTTCAACTTCGACTTCAGATGTGATCAGCTCCACTTTACCGATTTCTTGTAAATACTTATCCAGGGATTGACTTTCCCGGTTTGTAATCTGCTTGCTGATCTTTAGTTGTCTCATGTAAAATTGTTTAATGAATAATTATTAAGAATTCTGATGCACAATAAACCTGCAGCGAAATGCTGTGAAAACGGAAATTGGGGAAATAAAACTGATTTGAGATGCTGATTTTTTGCGCAAGATAGCCATTTAACACGAAATGCGCCGAATTAGTTTGCAGCGGCGAATATAACCCTGTCTCTCAGAACACGGCCTTACCATCTATCTGGCATAAGAACCGCTGGAACTTCGTATTCTGCTTTCGCTTTGTTTTGTCTGAGTGGATGAAGGCGAAATTTAGTTGGGAGTTGCTAACAGGGTACCTGGCTACCTGGCTACCTAGGTCACCTAGCCACCCTCCCCAGCCGGCGGAGAAGAGCGATGTGCGAAATCATCGCAGAGAACATCGATTTGTATTCATTGTAGCGGATTCCGTATTCGACGCAGGTTTTGCGCACGAGGTCTCCTACTGCGGGGTAGTGAATGTGACTAATACGAGGAAAGAGATGATGTTCAATTTGAAAGTTCAAACCACCTAACATCCAATGCAAAAAACCACTACGCGTGCCAAAGTTAGAAGTCGATCGCAGCTGATCAATAGCCCAATCCTGTTTCACCATTTCATCCCTGTTCTCGAAAAATGTTGTGCCTTCAACCACATGAGCCAACTGGAACACAATACTGATCAGAGCTCCACAAACGAGTGTAATAACAAGGAAGCCGATGAGCCAGGCCAGCCATCCTACCATCATAATTGGAACGACGATGTAAACACCTACGAATAACCCTTTGGTCACCCAAAAGACTAAATGGCGCCACGCTGTAAATTTCATCGGGCCGGATACCGATGAAACACTGCCTTTGAAATATTTCAAAAAGTCCTCGTAAAACACCCAGGCGAGGTACGAAATGCCATACAATATGATAAAGTAAAGGTGTTGATATCGATGATATGCGTGCAAGGGCTGTCCTTCGTGAAGGCGCATGAATGGTTTGACATCAATATCAGAATCCATCCCTTCAATGTTCGTATAGGTGTGGTGATTGATGTTGTGTTTGATTTTCCAGAAATAGGCGTTGCCGCCAAGAACGTTGAGAAAGTGTGCAGACACATTGTTCACCCACTGATGTTTTGAGAAGCTTTGATGACCTCCTTCATGCATCACATTGAATCCGATAACCGCAAGGTTAACGCCAAGAAGTACACAAAGGGCGAGAGCTATCCATACTGGCGGCGTAAAAAAGACAAGGGTAGTATACAAAATGATTGAGCTGAGGACTTGAATCGCTGCTTTGACGTAAAGTCTCTTATTACCCTGCGTCGTAAGATCGGCATCCACAAAATGTTTCTCCACTCTTTTTCTAACTGTGTCAAAGAATGAAGACCCGGAAATTTGCTCTGAATTGTCTTGCACTTGATTAAATAGGATGGGTTATTAATTCAACAAAACAAGGTACGTTTTGATTCAGCACTTTTAGTGGAATTCTTCCAGTTTATGCCGTAGTTCACGGTGAATCACCGACTCCCGTTTGACTCTCGACCGAGAAGGTGAGTACTTGAGAAGTTGAGGATTTGACCCGTCTTCGCACTAGCCAGTTGCCGCGGATGATGTGAAGTAGTTCCGAGGGTTGAATAAAAAATTTAAAGAATCTATTGCTTCGCTCGCACGGCCTGTACTTCTTCCGCAGAAACCCCTCCGCCGCCGTGAGTAAATGTTGTCTTGACGTAGGTGAGAATCTCTGCTACCTGCTCGTCGCTAAGGAAAGCATGCGCCGGCATGACACCATCGTATGATTTACCGCGAACTGTAATTGGGCCCGACATTCCTTTCAACACCAATTCAATCAACCTCTCCTTTGGCCCTCTTACCCATTCAGAGCCGAACAACGGAGGATACCTGTTTCCATCACCTTGCCCACCTGGAAGATGACATGAGGCACAGTAGCGTGCATACGCGATTGCGCCCGGCGACTGTTTACCTTTGAGCAGGTTATCCTTGCTCTCATCGGGATCCTTCACGTTTGTACGTTGCAGTCGCTGAGTCATGCCGGCTAACTCTTTCTCGCCAAATCCATCCTTGTCACCTTTGAACATGATTCTCCAAACTTTGCCATTGACACTTTCGCTGATATACAAGGAGCCATCCGGTCCCATAGCGATTCCCATCGGGCGTGCTTTTGCGTCGGGTGTAGAGACAATGGTGTCGCGTTGAGCAAATCCATCGGCGAATACTTCCCAGGGTCCTGAAGGCTTTCCATCCTTGAAAGGCACAAACGCAACAAAATATCCGGCCTGCGGATAAGGCGCGCGTATAGTCGAACCGTGGAATGCAATGAACGCCCCGTTTTTATAACGCGCGGGGAACTGATCGCCTTTATAGAAGTGCAGGTCGTTGGGAGCAAAGTGCCCTGGGAATCCAATGAGTGGCATGGCTACCGTGTCCGCGCCATCGGCCTTTTTGCCATCGCCGCCGTATTCAGGATTCATCAACTTTTTGCCTTGAAGCTGGTCATAATAGAAGTAAGGCCAGCCACCATTCATGCCGTCGGTTACCCGGAAAAATTCTTCCGAAGGGAGCAAGGCACTTTGCCAGGGAGTGTAGACCCCAGGCCACGTTCTGAAAAAGTCGTCCCGTCCGTGCTGAAGTGCAAACAGGTTGCCGTCCTCTGAATTCCAGTCCATCCCGACGATACTGCGTATACCCGTGGCGTATCGTTTGCCATCCTTCTGTAGTTGTCCCGGTTTGTTCGCGTCGAACTGCCAGACGCCACCGTGAATTGCCAACTGTGGACACGGCAACATTCCGGGTGATCCAGGAGTTCTGTTTTCTACCTGACACATGTCACCAGGCGCCCCAAAGGGTACGTAAAGATGTCCCTTATCGTCAAACGCAATCGGCTTCGTGATATGTTCGGTGCCATAGGGACGGCTGCGATAATCGTCGATCACGATGGCCTCATTGGTAGTGTCGGGGAGGAGTTGTCCCGCGACTAATTTATTGCGATAAACAATTCCGGTTGTGGTGAAATAAATGTAACCGTTGTAAATGCGCATAGCCGTGCCGTATCTACCTGGATCCTCGTATTTGCCGAAGTATTTGATGATATCCGCTTTGCCATCGCCTGTCGTGTCTCGCAACGCAACGGCCCCACCCTCGGGTGTGACACCACGAAGTTTGATATAGATATCGCCATTGTCATTAACTGCCAGGTGCCGTGCTTTGCCGACGCTATCGACAACGACCACCGCCTCAAAGCCATCGGGCAAGGCAAGTTTTCCGTTGTCGGCATCCCTTGGAGGAAGGGCAGTTGTTTTGCTTTCTTTTTGGGAACAATTGGTGCAGAGTAATGCGGCAAAAACGACGATGCTAAAGGATAAACGCCGAATGCCTGAAGAGAATCTGTTCATGTTTCGATTTAATGACAAAATCTAAGATCAGGAAAAATATCGGAGCACTGAAAGGGGATTAGTTATAAGTGGTGGGCAGACGGGTTGGTGTGCGTGAATGTGTGTGGTTGTGTGAGTGTGGATGGTGGGTGTGTTTACCGCGGAGGCACAAAGGCGCCAAGTTGTGGCGAACAACGCTAAGTATAACAATCATTGTGCAACCCTCACCTGAGTTCTTAGAGGTAAGACATGCTCACCCACACCCCCACAAACGCCTAACGTCTATTCCGATCGCAGCGAATTCACCGGATTTACCGTCGCTGCTTTGATCGATTCGAAGCTCACCGTTACCCAGGCAATTAGAAGTGCCGATATGAATGCAATGACAAATATCGTCCAGTCTATCGTGACATGATAGGCGAAGCCGTTAAGCCATCGACTCATTCCAAACCACGCAACGGGTACTGCGATCGCTGTAGCGATAAGGATAGGACGGGTGAACGTAGAAGACAATAAGTAAACGAGCTGGAAACCGCTGGCCCCAAGTACTTTGCGTATTCCTAACTCACGGGTACGGCGTTCTGCCAAATAAGCAGATAAACCATAAAGTCCGAGACACGATATTACAATAGCTAATACAGCAAAGACGTTGAACAGACTGCCCAGCCGTTGCTCCGCTGCGTATAACTTATCGATGTCCTGGTCAAGAAAGCCGAAGCTGAAGGGATAGCTCGGATTGAGCTCTTTCCATATTTGTTCCAATGCAGCAATTGCGCTTTCGGTTTCACCTGGACGCGTACGAACCATTGCATTCCCTCCCCACGAATTACGAGTCAGGAACATAGGACCGATCGCTTCTTGAACGGGTTTGAAGTTGAAGTCCTTGACCACGCCGATGATCGTCCGCTCACGACCCCAAATATTGACCTTAGTCCCAACAGCCGATTCAACTTTCATGTCCATTGTCTTTAAGGCAGTTTCATTCATGATGACATTGGAGGAATCAGCCTTCGCATTTTCACTAAAGCCATGGCCTTCAAGCATGGTTGCCTTAAACACTTTTTCAAAATTTTCATCAGCCGCCAGATTGAAAAACAATGGCTGAGAATTTGGATCCTTGCCGGTCCAATCTACACTTATGGTTGCGTTGGAAGAAGTTGTGGGAAGGTTAGAAATAAAAGAGAAGTTTTCGGTCAAATGGTTGTTACCAATTCGCGTCCTCAGTTGGTCGTACTTGTCCCACAGGTCACCGAACATCGGCATATATAAGAGATTCTCCTTATCATAACCTAGATTCAGACGCTGGATATATTTCAATTGACGATAAACGATCGCCGTTCCAACTATTAAGGAAATGGAAACCGCAAACTGAATCACTACCATCGTATTCCTGAATAAGCTTCCCGATCCAGCCGCAGTAAAATTTCCTTTTAAGACAGCGGCAGGAACAAATCCAGAGAGGTAGAGCGCGGGGTAACTACCGGCCAACAAACCGGTGATGACTGTAATGCCAAGCAGTCCAGTGATAATCCTAATGTTTGTAAAATCAAGAGAAAGATTTTTTCCTCCTAATGTATTGAAATCAGGGAGAACGAGATAGATGATAAGCAAGGCTAATGCTAGTGCGAGCAATGCTACGACCAACGATTCAGCAAGAAACTGACCCATGAGGTGAGATCTGATCGCTCCGACTACTTTGCGAAGACCAACTTCTTTCGCACGTCTTGCTGCACGTGCAGTCGCGAGATTCATAAAGTTCAGACAGGCAACGACAAGTATGAAGACGGCAACCACCATAAAAATGTACACGTTCTGGGCTTTTCCATGACCGGGAATATCAGCCAGGAAATTGGAGTAGAGGTGAACCTCGGAAAGCGGCTGCAAGATGAAAGCCACTTTTAAGACAGCTTCGTTCTTCTTATAGATGTCTTGCATCTTTTTTTCAAGGTCCGCGATGGCTGACTTCGATTGCTGAGCTTTGCTATTAAGCTTAATATATGTGTAGTAGTTGAAGTTATCCCATTTGTTATTCTTGAGATCGTCGTTTGTGCGCGCTAAGAAACGCATGGGCTGTACAAAATCAAATTGAAGGTGAGAGTTGCTGGGAACGTTGGCAATTACACCGGTGATTGTAAAATCCTCCTTGTTGTTTTTCCGGATGGTCTTTTCCATTACATCGGTACTGCCGAAATATTTCATGGCCATCTCTTCAGTGATAACAATACCTTCGGGGTTCAGAAGCGCGGTCTCCTTGTCTCCTTTAATAAAGGGAAAGCTGAACATCTTGAAGAAATTCGAGTCTGCATACATTATGCCTTTCTCTTCGAACTTGACATCGCCAACCTGCACTAGGTCGCGGTTCGACTCGGAGATGCGGACAGCGTCTTCTACTTCGGGGATTTCGGTCCTGAACGCCAATGCCAACGGAGATGATGTCACGGCGGCATGCACCTTCATTTCAGGCAGCGTTGCCGTGACGCGGTACATGTGGTCAAAGTCGTTGTGGAAGCGATCGTAGCTCAACTCGTCATTGACCCACATTCCGATGAGCGCGGTACAACTGATACCAAGTGCAAGGCCGAATATATTAATGAATGAAAAGCCTTTCTGGCGGAGAAGATTTCGAATGGCGACTTTGATGTAGTTACGGAGCATGAATACCTTGTTTTATACGGCTAAGACGCTCAAATGTACGGGAATGTTGCACGGGTGTGTGTGTGGGTGTGGGTGTGTTTTTACCGCCGAGACGCAAAGACGCGAAGGTTGCGCGGAGAAACTTAGAATGACCTTAGCGATTGCTTAGCGCCTTTGTGCCTTTGCGGTTAACATGCTCACACTCACCCCACACCAATGCACAATCTCAAATATCACAGACTCATATAATCCTCTTCCAAAACTTTTGCAATAGATTCCAGGAGGAAGTCTGCATTGGATTGCGAGAAAACCAATGGCGGTTTTATTTTAAGTACATTATTAAAAGGCCCGTCAGTGCTCATCAATATTCCTTTGTCCCGCATGCGGTTTGCAAAATAGGAAGCTTGTTCGGTAGCGGGCTCTTTTGTTTCCTTGTCTTTCACAAGTTCAAAACCAATGAACAACCCCGGACCCCGTACGTCGCCAACTATTTCAAAAGTATTCATCAAGCTGTGTAAACCGGATTTCAAATAACCGCCCACCACCTTCGCGTTTTGCTGAAGTCCTTCGTCTTTAATTACCCTGAGAACTTCCAAGCCCACTGCACACGAAACGGGATTGCCGCCGAACGTATTAAAATATTCCATGCCGTTCTTAAAACTATCGGCTATCGCTTGAGTCGTGACTACAACACCTAATGGGTGACCATTGCCAATCGGTTTGCCTATGGTAACAATATCAGGAACGACATCGTGTTGCTGGAAAGCCCAGAAGTGATCCCCCGATCTTCCGCAACCTGTTTGTACTTCATCGGCTACACAAACTCCGCCTGCGTTGCGTACGAATTGATAAGCTTCCTTTAAAAAACCAGCAGGAAGTTCAACCTGCCCGCCACAACTGATCACCGACTCATATATAAGTGCTGCAGGCGCGCGGCCGAATGATTGTATTTTTTTCACGGCATCAAAAACGTGCAACGCATATTTACTTCCGGCCTTGGGGTCGTTTGAACGGTATAAGCCACGATACACGTCAGCGATGGGAATAACGTGAACAAAAGGAGTGACCCCTTTTCCTCCGGCGCCGTCAAACTTATAAGAGCTGATTTCAATACATCCGTTGGTATTGCCATGATAACCAACCTCGGATACAATCATATCTTTTTGTTCCGTGTAAGTTTTTGCCAGGCGCATTGCCAATTCATTTGCTTCACTACCGGAATTCACGACAAACGCCACATTTAATTCCGATGGCGTCGTGTTCAATAACATCTCCACGAATTTCACGAGGTTTTCATGGAGATAACGGGTATTGGTATTGAGCACCGCCATTTGCGCCTGGCCTGCTGCAACAACACGCGGATGTTCATGTCCCACATGGGCCACGTTGTTTACGGTATCCAGATACTTTCGTCCGGTGTCATCCAGAAGATAGGCGCCATGACCTCTAACCATTTTGATGGGTTCGCGATATGAGATGCTCATATTTTTACCCAGATGTTGACTTCGATAAGCAACAATCGCTTCATTGGTTAGTGTCGGTACTTCCTCTGACGACTTACCTGTAAAAAGCAACCATGGATCGGGTGAAATACTTTTCCACAATTCCCGCTGATGCGCGAAAGCTACACCCGGAAAATCACCTTGCTTATCCAACATATCCAGTATGATTTGAAAGTGCAGATGCGGCGGCCATTTCCCATTTTCCTCTGCTGTCCCGACTCGTCCAATTATATCACTCTTCTGTATTTTTTGTCCAGGCCGGAGGTTAGAGATTGAATCCAGTGAAAGATGACCCGACAACGAATAGAAAACGAGGTCGTCGGAAACTCTATGTTCCAGAATGATCGTGGGGCCATAGTCTCTGTCCGCGCTGTTATTGGCAAAGCTGTGTACAGTTCCATCCAGCACAGCGTATACTTCAGAACCGGGGTTGGTGAAGAAGTCCATTCCAACATGAACTGTTCTCCACTGCGGCGCATCATTACCTTGTGACGTAAAAGCATCAGTTGTATAAAAGGCGCGCGCTTCGTTATATCGGCCAATAGCCAACGTAGTCCCCGCATCTGACATCAGTTGAGAAATCTTACGATTCAACAAGCTAGCGTCAAATAAATTTTCAGTAAGCCCGGTATCCAGACTGTCTACCCGTAAATCGAGCCACTGGATAGGATCAGATTTCTTTACTGGAAATACCGTTTCTTTAAATCCTGTTCCAACCCATTGTGTGAATGTTTTGTTCTTTGCACACGGCTCCATGCCGCATGCATTTCTAAATGAATAATGAGCCAACTCTGGTGAAATCGCTATAAGCTTGCGAAGTAAATCCCACGCAGGTTTATCGCTGATCTGCAGATAAATATTTTCAGGATGTTCTTCGAGGTTTACCGCAGAGCACGTAACACTGATCAACAAACGCGTCGTGACCAAGATAAACAAAACAGCAAGCTCGTTTTCTTCAATGGGATACTGATCGTGATAACCTTTGATAGCGTGAATCGCAGCCTCGAGCGGATCGGCCTTATGCATCATAACATATGCTAAAGCAATAGCCAGTTCGTTAATTGTATGCGTGTAGACAACATCCCCAAAATCAATTACACCAGGAACGGCTACGTTGTTGCCCGTACCACGGATTAGTATATTATAGTCGTTAGCATCGTTGTAATTCACGCTCTTCCGGAGTGAATCCAAAGCGGATTGGTTTTTTTCAAACAGAGAATAACAGTAGGCAGCGATGTCCCTTCTTTCTCCTTTGATTTTATTCAAATGATCCCCTACCCAATTGGCTTGTGAAGGATCCCATTTCATAAATCGATGGGCAGCTTCGTGATCAAACCCCGAAAGCCCCTTGCTCAGTTTGCCACACATTTCACCTACTTTGTACAGCAATGATGGTGAATGCGGCTTTACATCGGCGAGTACGCGGCCATCTATCCAGGTAAGCATTCGCATAAAACGAACCCCATCATCTACGGGTAGTTGTACAATCTCTTTGTTGTCGGTCGATGTTATGATTTGTTGAAGGTCTAATCCAACCAGTGAGGGGGCCAATCGTTTCATGATCGCATTTTGCAGCTCTAATTGCTGAAGATTTTCCTTCGGATTAGCAATTTTTAAAACGTACTCTTTGCCCGTGACATCCCTGATATAAAAATTGAGGTCGATCTCTCCATTCAATTTCCTGGCAACGCCTTTAATGCCGTAGTGGGTGACTACCAACGTAATGGCGTCGTGTTCAGAAAATCCTTTCGTCCTTGTTTCTGTCATGAGCGCAATTTAATGGTTAATGGTAAATGGTTAATGGTAAATGTAAGGGATAGTATAGCGTAGAGGAATGAATGGGCAATCGAGAATGAACAATGAATCCTGCACAAAGAATATTCTTCCCTGGAGGGGGTCGGGGTGTGTACGTTAGCCAGATGTGTTTTTCACCACCGATCCCGATGCATCGGGAGGGCAAGCGCAAAGAAATTGTTCTTAGGTCTTAGTGTGATGTGTTTAAGATCGCTTGACTACGACTCGACGATAGCAAACGCAAAGGCAGAACGTCATGTCGAGCATGCGAACTTCATCGGGAGATGAGCGTCCACCGATCCCGATAATTATCGGGACCCTGGATAGCTCATATCATCTGCGCACTACACGTGCGAATGTTTTTTGAAAGGACCGTTTTATCAGGTTGGTAGGTCTTCTCTTGGGTGCCATCGAATCTGGGCCCCGATACTTATCGGGGTCGAATCTAACGCAATGCCAGTACAAAGTGCGTAGTCTTGACATGGCGTGCGCCTGCATTTTTCTGCGGTTCTTTGCGTGGATCCCTCTGTGGTCTCTGCGCTTAACTGCATTTGAAGTTTTGCAGATCACGTTTGCTTTAGCTAATAGTTTCTAGGATTACTTCGATAATTGGCTACATTTAATAAACCCCAACCAATATTCATTCATGAAGTCAACCGAGCAGGTTCCAGAACACCAATTGTTGGCGTTTGGCGAGGGCGTTGACCATATACTATGATGAAATCGCCGGCATTAGGAAAGTAAATTCAATTGTCAAATAGTTCTTAACCACACACTTCAAACAAATGGCAACAATATTAATCACGGGCTGCAGCAAAGGCATCGGTATGTCTGCTGCTCTCATCTTTGCAAGAGCAGGTCATCAAGTGGCCGCCACAATGCGCAACCCCACCAACGCTCGTGAACTTCATGATGTCGCAGTGAAAGAGAAGCTTCCGATCAGGATTTTTAAGTTAGATGTGGACTCGGACGAGTCGGTGAGTTCAACCGTCGAAAGAATCACGAAAGAAATGGGATTTATAGACGTTTTAATCAACAACGCCGGAATTGAACGATCTGGCGCTATAGAAGAAACGCAACTTTTAGCCTTCCGTGCAGTGATGGAAACAAACTACTTTGGAGTCATTCGGTGTGTGCAAGCTGTTCTTCCATTGATGAGAAAACAAGGGAAGGGCTGTATCATTAATGTGGCGTCTGTTGCAGGACGTGTTGCTTCCGCCGCAATGGCACCTTATTCGGCTTCGAAGTTTGCGCTGGAATCATTCAGCGAAATACTTGCTCAGGAAGTTAAAGCTCTCGGCATTCGAGTGGCTATCGTAGAACCCGGTATCATTGACACACCAATGGCACAACATATTACGGTGATCACGCTGCCGGCTTCCAATTATTCACATCAGCTGAGGTTAGCTGCACTGTTTACTGCCTCACTAAAACGACCCGTGTCACCTACCATTGTAGCCGACAAAATGCTGGAGATTGTTGAGACCGGGACGTTGCAGCTTCGCCATCTCGTCGGGCCTGACGCAATTCCATTTGTCAATTGGCGTCAGTCTATGAACGATGAAGCATGGATCAATCTTGC
>DATHIE010000116.1:0-2134 GCA_035316905.1 Chryseolinea sp.
GACGGCATCGTTCAACTATATTTTATACGAAATCTTGAAAGATCACCATAAATCAAATTAGACTTTTCCTTAGGCAATCTCATTGATAACGCCTATTTTTTTGCCTGGATTTCGCATAAAACACTTTATTGTTGGCAGCAATTAACCAAAGCAATCAATGAAAGCAAAAATCGTTAGAGTATGTTCGTGGTTTACATTGATCTTTTTTGGTCTAACCTCAGTTGTGGGACTAATAATGTTTTTTATTGAAGATTTTAATATTTCGGGAATCGTTGCTTCTGTAACCTGTCTTTTCGTAGCTGCAAATGGATGGTATGCTCGAAAATTTGGACTGCCCGAATTCAAGATTCATGTCGCCTCCAAGCCAATAGCAGTAGTTTCATTGATTTTTGGAATTGCATTAGTAACATTAGTGCCGATTCTTTTTGCGAACAGTTTTGGGTTTGTAGACTCATGGCTGGCAATAAGAAATCTGCAAATAATGTTTCTTCCAGTTGTGATCTCAGCCATCGCAGTTTTGTCATCAAAGTCAGGGATTTCGGCGGACGATTTGATTGTGATCAAAAAGGACAAGATGGAGGTTGAGTAAACTGCTGCCAAACAAACATGTATGCGTCATTTAAATTTTTATTATTTTTAACACCAAGGTAAATTTAAACGACGCATACATTAGCGTTGAGCCTAGCAAGAAATTAAAACTCACACCCCAAACGCTGTAAGTACAAGCCGACGCGCTTCGCGATGATTTCGGTGCTCACATAAATAAATTCCCTGCCACATTCCGAGGTTTAAATCGCCGTCTGTGATAGGAATACTTACTGAACTACCGAGAACTGATGCCTTGATATGCGCAGGCATGTCGTCGTCTCCTTCGGCGTCGTGTTGATAATAGGGTGCGTTCTCCGGAACCATCACATTAAAATGACGTTCAAAGTCACCTCGCACAGTTGGATCAACGTTTTCGTTAATGGTGAGTCCTGCCGATGTATGCTTGATGAATACCTGTAACACGCCAACTTTGATTTCACGAAGTTCGGGTAAACTTTTTTCAATGTGACGTGTGATTAGATGGAATCCCCTTGTGTAGGGTTCTAGTACGATCTCTCGTTGGAAAAATTTCATTACGCTTCGATTGAAACATTAACTCATATCTTCAGTTTGTATTTCACCTGAGTACTATTGGAGATGTAATCAGGGCGATAAATAAAGTTTTCCGGAAGTGGTACCTTCAGTAACTCATTTGGCAATCCAGGTCGTTGTTCGATGATCCATATATCAAGTGGTTCCTCGGGCAGCATTTCCAGATCGATGGTAGTACCTCCCGGCGTTGAAGCATTGAACTGAATGAACTTCAGCTCGCTGACCTGACTTGCTTCTATCACCCTCTCATTTAACGCGACCGGCATAACATTATTGACGAAGTAAATTCTAAATCCCCTACTAGTACTGTCTGGTGTCACTCTTAATTTGACGCGACGTCTTAAATCCACGGACGAATCCTGTAATACTTCCACTTTTCCCTTCTGAATGGTACTAGCCGGAGCTTTGCTTTTCCAAAAAATGTTTCCACGGCCAGGATAGAATTCATCAAAGTCCGTCTTTGTCGCGCCCGGAAAATAATTTACCAGCCATGGATCCAATTTTTCCTGAGCGGATATCCAATATGAAGCATTTGAGTCCGCATCTACGGCATACATGAGCTCCGTCTGTAACGGAAAACGATTCGTATACAAGGAATGAATATGCCCCAGTACCAGGCCCGTGATGATAAGAGCAGCGGGAAATATCCACGCAGCAAATCTTCCCAACGAGTTGACAAAGCCCAGTGTGGGCAAGAGAAAAGGAGCGCAGAATACCAATAGTAAAACCGCACCTAAAGGCATTGCAAGACTGAATGCGACGTATATCGTAAAGGCTACAGGAACCCACAATGCCAACGCAGGAACTATCACGATAATCTGTGAAAACCCATACACGATGGGAGAATCCTTTCGTGTAATGTTCAAGCTGAACAGAACCAGATATACGATAAGTAGGATAATGACCGGGTAGTAAATGAGGTAAGCTCCGGTTGTAAGATTCAATTTAATACCGATCATGATCACAAGAAGCATAAACACCGCTCCCAACATTA
>DATHIE010000117.1:0-2376 GCA_035316905.1 Chryseolinea sp.
TACTTTTATGCACGGATCGACGCCCAAAACATCAGTTATAAGTTTCTTCATGGTCTACTTGAAGAAATCAAGGCGATGCCAAATATGCATGCGTATGAGCTGCAAGGTAAGTAGCGAGGAGTTTAGGAGCTGCAATGAGGAATAAAGAATGAAGAATGAGGCCGGCTCAAACGCCACAGAAATTTTGCAGGCTAATACCTTTGAATTATTTAAATCTCAATCCGGCTCCACGAACCCAAATACATATTTGGTTGGCGAGTAACGCGGTACGATCATCTTGACTCCGATGAAATTAAAGACTCAATATTAAGTCGGTGATAGTATTGCTGTCTCGGAGCTAACGCTATCTTAATCACAACGTCAAAAAATATATTAATAGAACTTAGACGATAACGTCTAATTTATTCTTAACCGGCCCTCGACATTCGATATGTAGATCGCAGGTAACAATTGTAGCTGTCGATGCTGTGGTCAATTGTGCCCGAACATTTGGTGACCAATATTCCCTTCAATTAAGGTAAGTATATGAAAACACACTTCGTCATTATTGGGTTGCTTGCTGGCATCATCTGTTGCCCAACGCTTGTCAACGCACAGTCGGAAGTCGGGCACTTCGCCCCGGGCGTGTTGGGTATACGCGATTTTGTAATGCCAGAGCCTGGATGGTATGGTGCGTTGTATTCTTATAAATACAGTACGACACAACTGAATGACGCGGAGGGAAATGAAATAAATTCAATCACGATCAATCCAGGACCTGGGCCTGGCACTACCCTTGATTTAAGCGTAGACGTGAACGTTGGTGTATTAGCGCCCACTATAATGTGGGTTTCGAATTGGAAAATTCTTGGCGCACATTACGGCGCTTTCATATCGCCATCATTTAGCAATACAAGTGTTGGTGCATCGCTATCGATTTACACGGGCTCGGGCCGAAGTACAGACGAGAAGCAGTTTGGTGCCGGTGACTTGTACATTGAACCGCTGTGGCTCACATGGACAAAAGAACATTTTGATGCGGCATTTGCATATGGATTTTATGCCCCTGTGGGTAAGTATAACACGGAAACGTTTACGCTACCGGCGGCAGGCGGGTCGATTACAGCCGAAAATGCTGATAATATCGGCCTTGGCTTTTGGACACATCAACTACAGGCAGCCTCTGCGTGGTATCCATGGTCTGACAGGCGCATGGAAGTAGCCACTGCATTTACGTACGAAATACATGGGAACAAAAAAGATTACGATCTCACACCAGGCCAGAATCTTTCATTCAACTGGGGCATCAGTCAATACCTTCCACTGCGACGAGATCAAATGCTCTTACTCGAAATTGGACCAGCAGGTTATGACACATGGCAAGTCACTAACGATTCCGGTGATGATGCCTTGAACCCTCCAACAAAAGATGGAGTGCATGCAATAGGAGGTCAATTAGGATTGACACAAGTGAAGTGGAATGCAGCGCTCAACTTTCACTACTTCTACGAGTTTTCTGCGAAGGATCGTTTTCGCGGATCATCGATCGGATTGAATTTCGCTATCAAACTTTTAACTAAAAAAGAAGAAAAATGAAACCCTTACATTTTAAACTGGCCATAGTCGCAACATTTGCTGGAGCTCTTACCATTACGAGCGCTAGGGCGCAAACATCAAAGGCTGCTCCCGAGTTTATCCCTACACCATCTTCAGTCGAGACCCGGATAGGGGCGCTGAAATTTGAACGCGGATATCCAACTCCAGAGACCACCCGCAAAGTCTTTGATGAAATTGACTACCAACGCGCAGTGCAAGCCTATTTGTGGGCTTATCCGGCTGTCTCGTTTCAATCGATCATGATGGAGGCTAAACGGGCTTTTGGCGCTGAGCTCAACGATATGGGCATTGCAGATAATTTCGTTGACCCCAAGTCTCTCTGGCTTACAGCAAACGACATCACGATTTACGCCCTCGCAAATTTAGATCTGGGTAAACACGGACCCGTTGTCATCGATATCGCGCCTGGAGCCATCGTTGGTTTAATAGACGACTTCTGGCAGCGGTCAGTAACCGATGTTGGATTGCCCGGACCGTATGGTGACAAAGGAGGAAAATTTTTACTGCTGCCACCCGGTTATACCGGTGCTGTTCCTCAATCAGGTTACTCGGTTCTTAAAGGAACTATGAACAACTACAACATCATGATCCGTGGCATCCTTATAAACAACGATAAAGAGGATGCTGTAAAAAGGGTGAGGGCAACAAAAATTTATCCGTTGAGCGATGCAGCCAATCCCAAACCGACCAAGTTCACGTCAATCTCAGGAGCCCTGATCAATACGCTTCCGCCCACTGGACTTGAATATTGGGAGCGTCTCTCTCTATATATAAACAACA
>DATHIE010000118.1:0-8137 GCA_035316905.1 Chryseolinea sp.
GTTCGTTATCATTAGTAAGACTGACTATGCTTTTCTTTAGCTCCGAAAGAAAAGAGTTAAAACCGATTGGGTTTTCCTTATACTTCCTTGGATTTACTTCACCCTTGTCGTCATCCCACTTTGAAACATTGACCTTCTTGCCAGTGGCCATACGGTAACGTTTTCCCTGGTATCTGACATTTAGGAAAACTTGCCTTTGCTTGTTTTCATCCTCCTTACTATCGAGATAAAATGTAACCACTGACATAAGCTTAAAGATTTAACTGACCACCTTACTGACCAGACGACTGACTAACTGGCTTTTTCTAATCAAGTTCTAAATTTCCCTTTTTTGACCACAATTGGCCATTTTCAGAGTGGAATAGACAAAAATAAGGAAAAGTAAGATAGCATGAAATAAAAAGGTTATAATCCCAGCGGGATCACTTAAAGGAACACAACCAACCACAAAGTCAGCTAAAATCAATTTAGACTGGCTTTTTGTTTCTCCAGCTAACCAAAAAGTAACAGATCTTTTCAATGTAAAGGGAACCTATTCGGGGACGTAGTCATTTTCCGCTAATTAAAGTCCCCGAATCAATTGCAAGGCATTGACTATCATTTCTTGCGAGCATAGTCAATTTGATTCATTTGCACATCAAGCAAAATCGACAGCAATGATTTCATGATCATTGATGCGTGGAACGACTAGCGAGACCATTCCGTTTTGCGTACTGTACTGTGCAACCGTTTGCTGGAACAACAGTTTCACGCTTTTTACTTTTTTTGTCGAAGGTACTTTGATCGAGACTGTCGCTTCAACAGGGATCAGTTCGCGGAAAGGTCCCTTCATCATCATCGGGTTGGTGAGGTTTACCAGATGCACGGTCATAGAATTCTCTTGCTCCCATGCCGTGACATCGATTAGTCCGGCGCCGGATACGAGCGCGACGGGCTCATCATTCAGCGCCCAGCGGACAGCATTGCGAATGAGCTTGCCGTGATCGTCACTCAGAATTTGCCAAAAGGCCCGATCGATATCACCGGGAAAGTAGACAACGCGGGACTTGCCAATCTCACGCGCATAGACGCCACGTGATGTATTGTCAGCGTCCTTTGTCCTGGGGTATACATCTTCCATAGGAAGATCGGGATACGTTGAAATGATCGTGACGGGGCTGGGAAAATCGGAAGTCGTGGTAACTTGAACCTGATGGGTAGTGTTGATGATTCGGAACGAATCTTCCAATCCTTTGGTGAGTGGATGGAATTTGCCGGCTGCATTCTGCTTGATCCGAAGGTAGCTGTTTTGCAACGGCCCCTCTACCCTGTTCTCAAACGTAACACCAAAAAGATCCTTCAGTGCAAAGTTACTGCGTGGTTTACCCGTTTCATCATACAATGATGTTTCATAGGTAGCAACGATGCTGCCGCCGCGCTTGACAAAAGCTCTCAACTGATCACACTGTGCATCCGATAAAGCGGCGATGTTAGGAAGTATTAATAGCTTGAAAGGACTGAGGTTTTCGGCATCGAGCAGTCGGTCATTGACCATTTCAAAAGGCATCCTGTCTTCGATCAGAGCATGGTACATTCCATAGGCATGATCTTTAAAGTTCTTCTGCCAATTCTGGTTGCCATAATTTTGCTCCGTCGACTCCGAGTACACCAGCCCGACAGTTGCTAGGGACGATGTATTCCTGAGATATTTTTCATGTTGGTAGCAACGCTCGTAGAGTGCGGCGACGCCATCCATCCACCTTTTATCAAAGATCGTGGCGCCGAATTTCACAAAGGCAGGACGCAATCCATTGGCAATGCCTTCCGCTACCCACACGGCGATCTCAGCATCTGTCTGAACGGAATCTTTCCATCGATATGATTCTTCGACACCGACACTGAACAGACCCACTTGTGGTTTCATTCCCATTGTGGCGCGAAGTTCTTTCGCGTGTTTAGCATTTGCCCATGGTGGAATATATCCGCTTCTCGCCTGTTGGTCAGCAATGAAAAAGTCAGATTGTTTACCGGTGATGAGTTTATCGGGAAAGCCGTTGGGAATAAATCGCGAGCTGGATTTTTTCTTTCTGATCTCTCCATCCCAGAGGAACCAGAGTTCTTTCAATCGCTCAGTCCGCCACACGCGGTACTTTACATAGGCGGGATCATTTAGATCGCCTGCCGGCATAGTGGTACTCAGCGCATTGTGTGTCGATTTTGGAAGGTCAAGTCCTCCTGAAAATGTTTTAAAGCTGCTTTGGCAATGTTCACAGTAACAAATACCGTGACCGCTCCAGCGATTGGAAAAAATTCCATCCGGTTGGAAGCGATCCATGATTTCGGCGTTGACACGTGTCATGAAATCGAAATTGTAAGGGCCCAACGCGCAGGTTACCCACAACTCTGGATTAGCCCAATGGCGTCGTTTCTTTCCATCGACGCTTACCGCGATCCAGTCTGGATGGGCTTCGTAAACTTCTTGGCGGGCAGCGTGTGGATCTGTCCTCAACAGAATCGACATATTCATTTTACGACAGCCGTTTACGAGATACCCGAGCGGATCAGTATTGCCCAGGTAGTCGCTGCGATGGTGCAGGGGAATATTGGTTGGATAAAATGCAACGACACCTCCGGCCGACAACAATGCGCCGTCGGCGTGAATGCGTTTAAAATAGTTTAGCCAAAAATCAGGGTCGCACTGACCAGGATCATTTTCAACAAAAGCGAGTTGTGCCCATCGCATAGTTTTATCGTACCACGCTGGCGCGGGAGGCGTTGACTGATACTTTTTACCAAATGCGCTGAACTGATTGGCTGCCATCATGCCTCCGATAGCGCCCGCTATTTTTATAAAATTTCTCCGTTGCATAACCAGTCTTTTTTGTATGAAAATTGTTTTTCAACTTCGACGTTTGGCGAGCAAAACCATTTCACCATTGAGCACATTGAACGATCCGAGACAGGCCTCCTCCTTCTTATCCATTTCTGCTACGCTCAGCTTTGCGTCAAAGACTTTGTTGACGAAGGCCCACCAGATTGAGTGGTGGAGGTAAGTGTCGTTTTCTGTCTGTGTGGTGAGTGTAGTCGGTTCGTGTTCGCTTTTGGGAGCGCACGAGTAAAACACCAATACCGCAAGTAGGAGCAGAAGAACGTTTCGTTTCATAAGCAGGTTTAAAGTCCGTCGAATATAACGAGCGGACGGCGAAGCTAAAAACGAAATGGTATGAGAGCGCAGCATTCGCTAAATCCTGTGTGATTAATCTACCGGATTTCAATTTCAACGAATGCGGATGACCTTGATCTGTCGTGAGGTACGAGAAAGTCCTATCTGATAAGAGCAAATATCAGTACGAACACCCGCATCTGCGATCTGCGTTTTCGGAGCATCGTTCGCAGCTCAAATCATGAGAGCAACAACTCTCTATGTTGAACGCGAACTTGGTCGAGCAACTGACGGACTCATCGACACGGCTTTCAAAATTCCGAAAAGCTTGTCCGACCTCTGGCGGATGATCCGCTTAAAACGCTACTTGACGCCTATCCCGATAGTTATCGGGATGGGAATAATCTCAGCGCTGCTAACGAACCTGATATGGTGGATCGTGAGTTGAAGGAAAATCAGCACCGGAAGAAGAGAAGGTGTTTGAAGAGGTAAAAGTTGTAAGATTTTAACAGGATAATCGGTGAAATTCCGATTATCCTTTCAATATTTTACATATCGGCAACTTATTGCCGGTTTCGTGATTTGGTGCATGATCTGCAGATAAAATCAATATAGATCGGCAGTTTAATGCCGGTTTTGCATTATCAATTTTCAGATATTTAGCTTTGCAAATCTTAATCACATGGGACGTAAGGCTGAAGTATATGTCAATGACACAGTCGCGGGCATCTTGGAAAAAGTGAGCTCCGAACTTTTTGTTTTCCGATACGAAGAATCTTATTACAACAATCCGAAATGCTCGGCCATTAGTTTAACAATGCCTAAAACGCAGCGCGAATATCAATCGCGGTTTTTATTTCCTTTTTTCTTTGGACTACTCTCGGAAGGTGACAATAAGGAATTACAATGCCGACTGCTGCGCATTGATCCAAACGATCACTTTAGTCATTTGTTGGCAACTGCTCACACCGACACAATTGGTGCGGTTACGGTACGAGAAATAAAATAGCTTCATCATAAAGTGCATTATGATGCACTTTCCTATGCAAATCTTCAGATGTATCCTTCTAATGAGTGGAAAGTGTATTTTAATGCACTTTCGTGAAATCTCTGAATTCTGTCTAGATTAATTTAGTGCTGTGAACAGCTATTTACGTCAACGAATTTGCAATTCGCGAATCGCGAATTGGGCCAGTTATGAAAGTCCATGCGGAGATTAGATGCATTATTCTCCGCACTATTTGCGGAGAATATATTGAAAATGCGGAGAATAATGGCGTTATTTACCGCATATTTTGCGGAGAATGAGTAGATATATCCATTTATTAAAGGACTGGCCGACTTTCAAATGGGAAGACGAAAAGATCATATTGTCGCTTTCCACCGTGAGAAATAAGCAAGGAAGGCTACTTGGAAAACTCGAAGGGCTAGGTTTCCGGCTGAGAGAAGAAGCCACACTTGAAACATTGACTCAGGATGTAATTAAGTCCAGTGAAATTGAAGGAGAGAAATTGCCAGCAGATCAAGTTCGTTCTTCAATAGCCAGACGCCTCGGAATTGAAACCGCAGGTGAAGTTACTGCCAATAGAAATGTTGAAGGTGTAGTAGAGATGATGCTGGATGCCACTCAACGATATAATGAATTACTAAATGATGAGCGCTTATTGGGATGGCATGCATCGCTTTTTCCAACAGGAAGAAGTGGCATTTATAAGATACAAGTTGGAGCTTGGCGCGATGATGCCAAAGGTCCGATGCAAGTTGTGTCAGGTGCAATTGGGAAAGAGAAAATTCATTACGAAGCGCCCGAGGCGGGAAGGTTGGATATTGAAATGACAAAGTTTCTTGAATGGTTTAACAAGACCACTACAATGGACCCAGTGCTCAAAGCTGCTATCGCACACTTGTGGTTTGTCACTATTCACCCTTTCGATGATGGTAATGGTCGTATTGCAAGAGCAATTGCAGACATGCAGTTAGCCAGAGCGGATGCAAGTCGCCAACGCTTCTACAGTATGTCAGCGCAAATACAACGGGAGCGAAATGTTTATTACGACATCCTGGAAAAAACACAAAAAGGAAATCTTGATATCACTAAATGGCTGTTGTGGTTTATCGAATGCCTTGACCGAGCCATTTCATTGTCTGAAGAAAATTTATCAGGGGTAACACAGAAAGCAAAGTTCTGGGAATCGCATCAAGGTGTTACCCTCAATGAGAGACAGCGGAAAATGTTGAATATGTTGCTGGATAGATTTGAAGGCAAGTTAACGTCTTCAAAGTGGGCAAAGATTGCGAAGTGTTCTCCCGATACAGCACTTAGAGACATACAGGATCTGATTGAAAAAGGAATCTTGGAAAAGGAAGAAGGTGGTGGGAGGAGTACGAGTTATAGAATCAGAGGTTGATTAAAACTTCGTTATACGCATAAATGAACCTCCAACGCTTACCCTACATTCTGACAACAACCATCATTAGCCTGGTCTGGTTCATCAACGGCTTTTTCTGTAAAATATTGAATTTGGTTCCAAGGCATCAGGAAATTGTAGCGCGAATTCTTGGAGAACAATACTCATGGCTTTTCACGAATGTCGTTGGTGTTTCAGAAATATTGATGGTTGTCTGGATACTCACCCGACTCAATTGCATCCCAATACCATTCAAAATTTACGCTCAGGCAAGACGACAGATATAAAGCTGAGTTTATTATTAAAAGTTGCCGGGCACACGGTTTTGCTTTGCAACTTGTGAAAGGCAAGGTACATATTTCACTTACCCCTAAGACTAACACGCCCGAACTAGCATATCAACCAGCGCTTTACCAACAGTATAGACTCAACGGTGTCAGAAATGAAATATCCTTGAGGTGGATAAGCTTCAGTCAAGATTAATACGACGTTTATTCTTGGATACATACGCCTCAAGAGTGGCCTCGGTCGAAAGGAGATATTTCAGGAAACTTACATTCTGAAATTTGCAGCTCTGGTAAATGCTCATGATCTTCAAGTAGTCATCAATGCGTGTTTCCTTAAACGCATTTAAGTCTTTATTTACGTGCATCGCCAGGACCTTAATGGCATGCTCAGCATTATTGTTATTCCAAGAAACATTGTCATGATTTAAGAACTGAAAGAGTTTGTTTCGATTCCTCACGAATCGACTCTGATATTTGATTGCTATTTCGGTTCTATAAATAGTTTCTTCGATTCTTGAAAAAAATGCGCCAGCTTCTCTGACATACTTCTTTAAAAAGTATCTCTTGAGACCAAATCGATCTATTGTTTCAACTATTCGTTTCAACAGCACTGTAAATGCCTTAGACAATTCTTTGAACTCTTCATTAAAAGGATTGCGTACTAAGTCTGTATTCATGTCACGCATCAGGTGTATTAAACACTTTTGCTGGTCGCAATTCAAGCCATCGTATCCAGAATAAAAATCAGTTACTAAAACGCCATTAAAATGCTTTAAGAACTCCTTAATAAATCCAGCTTCTCGATTTGGTTGATAAATTGACACCACCTCTTTGCCATTGGTGATAACCCAAATGTATCCTTTACTAAGTTTCAAAGAAAAGGGTGTTTCATCCACATATAGGATCTTACTTGCTTTAATTCTATCGAGAAGATTTTGATAGGAGGCCTCATAAAATTTCATAAAGTACCCTTTGCACGCAAAGAATGTCGTTTTCGAAAAGTATAAATGAAAGAGCTCCCAAAAATTCTTCACGATCATTCTAAAAACTCTGATTATTTTCGAAATGTTGGAAAATTACCCAGACTATTAATTTATGCCCAAGCCGGAGACGATAAGGAGGATAGCCTTTTGGCACGAATGAGGTGCCGCATTTATTGCAACGGTATTCTGATGAGAAATATTGAATTATCACTCTCTTAACTCCAGTGGATGTAAACACTAGGTCCACCACTTTCCGATGTCGATCCCAAATCGGTGTGACTCTTTTGCAATTGCAACTTTCACAACAATTAGCCTCTACTGTTATGACCTTAGTTGGCTTGCAATTAGAAAAGTATTTTTTATCCTGCGGATTCACCAAGTTGTAGGCGATCCGTTTTCTACGTCTGGCGTGAACTCTCTCTTTTTTATAATCAAAGTAGGCACATTTGTTAATATACTTCATTTCGGGAAAAAAGGAGGAATTTATCACAAACGACGCCCTACGATTGGATACCAAGTCTCTAACCTTAGACACCTCTAGGCGATCAAGTTTACTATTGTCAAAAATGTTACTCAATACCTTTTTGAGCTTGGCTAGCGCATAGCAATCTTCCTGATTGTATGTGATCAGCTTCTCTTTATAAATATCCTCGTTTAAATTCTGCCACATTTCCCTCCAGTAAATGGCATTTAATCCCGTTGCCCCCGCTTCGGACCATTTAAAATCTATGCAATGTGCTATCTCCTTTAAGCTATTACTGTATACTGGAAAGTAGATGTTGCTGTATAGTAGAGATAATAAATTGCAACAACGTTCAAGTATTTTGTTGATGGCAATTTGGTACTGATCACCCAGCTTCCTTTGAATCGCCTTTAGAAAGGCGGTTTCATAGCTTCCATAATGGTAAATGCGATAGTTGTCGTACATGGATATTGTCGAAATGAACTCTATCATATTTGCCTGTTCATCATCTTTTGAACTACTCCAGAAGCTTTTATAGAAAAATTCTGTTCTTGTTTTGACTGCGATACCGATCAAATAATAAAAATTGAATTGAGGCAATCCCTCTACATCCAGAAATATTTCCGTTTCGGCATCTGAAAATCGTTCCGGAAGATCATACATAAAAATTCTCTGCTGACTGATGGCAAGCGCCTGTAATTCAAATGATCGGACTTTACTCCTATTATCCACTTTTTCAGGCTTTCTTCTCGGACGAAAAGTATATGATAGCTGATTTACCGTAAAGATTCCTCTTCGATTCAATTTTCTTAATCTTTTCCGCGCCAATACCACGCAACTGACTAAGATGGTCG
>DATHIE010000119.1:0-19528 GCA_035316905.1 Chryseolinea sp.
CGGTCGAGCGTTGCCTCTGCTGCAGTAATCTGCATTTGTGCTGCCTTTCCAGGTTTCGCAGCGCGCGTCCTAATTACGTTGATATCGTCGGCAGCCCCTTGCGCATTGCCCAACTTAACTCTTGCCTCAGCGCGTAAGAGATACGCATCACCAAGTCGGAAGGCAAAGATATCCCGTGATCCGCGCTCCCACTGAATAGTCGGCCTTCTAGGATCGAAGAACTTATTTATCGTAGGGAACAATCGTTCATTGAAAACATATGGATCCGAAGGATAATAATTAGGATCTGATGTTGGAAGAGTACTTGCCGGATAGGAAGCCTTTGTCTTCGTGATGACGGAATACCTCACCTTGAGTTTCCCATCAGCCAACCATTTTGCTTCCCTGGCAGGTCCCGGAATGAACAATGCGGTGTCGCCCACTGCAAATCGATTCGTGCCTATATCAGCTGCCGTAACCGTCTGTCCATTGGCCTTTTTGGCGCCCTTGTCTACGTGAATTTGCTTCCACTTGGGAATACCGTTACCACTCGTACGATTGTCATTACAGATCCACACATGCTTGTAGTTGTCTTCATACCGCTGATCGTTATCACGGTTAAGGCCAAACTGGTCGATCATATAATCGGTCGGCCTGAATCTCTTGAATGGACGACCATTCGCGATATCCCGGATCATACCGGCTTGCACATCATACTCCATTCCAAAATACAAGTGCCCGCGATTACCAAGCCCAGTGTCACCGCCGTTCAAAATCAGGTCGGTTGAAAATTGAATAGCCCAGATCACTTCTTTGTTAAGTTGGTTATCCTGGTTCCACAAATCCTTGTGCGAAGCAACCAACGCAAAACCATAGTCACTGATTACATTGGTAAACAGGGCCTCAGCTGTTGAAAAATCCGTAGGCTGTGCAAAGGTCGAGTGTCCTCTGGTTAATAAAGCTTTGGCCAATAGAAACTGCGCTGCCGGTTTTGTAATGCGTCCATACTGCGATTGGGTGTTTGGCAGAGTAGCTGCAGCATATTCAAGATCAGGAATAATCGCCTGCGCGTAGATCTCAGCCTGTGGTGTTTTATTTGCAGTCACCTGCGCTCCAATTGTTTCTTCGAGCGAGAGATGCACATTACCAAAAGTTTGAACTAAATAGAAATAATAATACGCGCGCAGGAAGCGAACTTCCGCCTGACGTTGTGCCTTTAATTCATCCGACATGTCCACTACCGCCGCGGATCTGTTAATAACCGCATTTGCCTGGTTGATTCCTCTGTAACAGAATGTCCACTGATCCAGAACAACCTGAGTTGAAGCATTCAACCCGTTGTCATAGTAGTTAAACGACTTCCATCCTCCGTCGGCTCCGTTCGTGTGCGTATCGGTACCAAATATCGAAAGCATATAAGCCCTTTCTTCGCTGTTGATTTCGCGGAGAAAAGTATACGTCGCATCCACCGCATCTTCGAGACCAGCAGCTGTAGTATAGTAGCTGGCCGCAGAAACTTGCGATACCAATGTTTCATCGAGGTAGTTCTCACAGGATTGCGTGCTGAATCCCACTAACGCTAAGGCTACCACTATTGATTTTGTTATTTTCATTTTCATGATCATTTCTTTTTAGTTGTTCGCCTTAGAACGTTATGTTAATACCACCAAGCCACATTTGATTAGACGGCATTTCACCAGACGTCACGTTGCCCGCTCTTTCAGGATCAAACAGTTTGTAATTTGACCACACTATCGGATTCTGTGCTTGAACATAGAATCTTAGCTTCGTCATCTTAAGTCTTTCGCTTATACTAAGAGGGAGCGTATAGCCCAGCGTGACGTTACGCAGTTTGATGTAACCGCCATCCATGTACCTTAGTGTTGTACCATTGGTTATGTTCTCCTGGTTCTTGTTTGGTCTCGGATATTCGTTTGTGGGATTGTCGATAGTCCAGTAGTCAACCTTAATGTTGTTATACCTGGCCTGCATCGTTGCCTGATCGTTACTGAACTGGCTGTTGATCATGAAGCCTAGTCTGTAATAAAAGAAGATCCCCAGGTCAAATCCTTTGAATTCCAACTTGGTCGACAAACCTCCATATGCTTTAGGAACATCATTGCCAATAACCTTGCGATCGGCCGGTGTAATTCTGCCGCTCGGTCCGTCTATAATTCCGTCACCGTCATTATCTGTGTCCTGGTCCTTCAGCTTAATTTCACCAGGATATGCATCCATCAGTGCAAAGGCTGCATCTTTTTCATCCGCCTGCCAGATGCCTGTTTTTTCATAATCGAAGAAGACCCGTATTGGCTCGCCGATAAACCATCCGTTTCCTATATCATCGACAAGTTCTCCGTTCGGACCTCTTTGTGCCAGGTCGACGATTTTTTCTTTAAGACTTCCGAAGTTGAATTCAGCTGTCCACTTCAATCCTCCTGGAGTGTCCATTATTGTTCCATTTAATGTCACTTCGTAACCTGTAGTTTCCGTACCGCCAATATTCTGGACTATCCTGTCATATCCGGACGTAGGGGGCAAACCACGATTCAATATAAGAGAGGTTCCGGTGGAAGTATGATAGTAGTCAAGGTAACCGCTCAACCTGCCATTGAAAAATCCAAAGTCGATACCCGCGTCAAATGATTCTGAAATTTCCCAGCTAAGGTCGGGGTTCGGTATCTGGTCAAGTCTGAAGCCCCGTGCATCCGCGTTGTTCCAGTCGTACAACGAAGGAGCAAGTGTTCCCTGAGTTTGATAGGGGTTCACAGACGTGTTACCCACTTTTCCATAAGATGCGCGCAACTTGAGCTCGGTGACCGCATTTATACCCGACATGAAGCCTTCATCCTTGATCCTCCATCCGGCAGAAATACCGGGGAAGCTAGACCATTTGTTGCCTTCTGCCAATCTTGACGAACCGTCCCAGCGCATACTGGCCTGTAATAAGTACTTGCCCTTATAGGAATAATTTACGCGACCCATATAAGAAAGGAGGGTGTATTTTCCGTAGTTGGATTGATAACCAGTGACAGTACCCAATCCAAGGTTGTTCCACGTCATTGTTTCATAAGGAAGATTCGCTACGTCTGTACGGGTGAAATTACCTTCCTGTTCCGCCGCGCTTTGGAGAAATGTTAAGCCGAAGCTATGCTCACCAAAAGACTTGTTATAGGTTATGAGATTTTCCATCGTGTACCCGTATTCCTCTGCCTTTGTGAGAAAAGCAGACGGTGTACCATTCTTCCTTGTGTTCGTGTATTGTCCTTCAAAGTTGCCTATCTGGTAGTTATAATGGTCGAGCCCGATGAGGAACTTATATTTAAGACCCTCGAGGATCTCGACTTCCGCGAAGAAGGAGGAAAATATACGTGTCGTTTTGAATTCATTGATACGTTTGCCAGGTACCAGTTCACTCAATGGATTAGAACGAATGCCGTCCGAGATCGGCAAAAAGATAATATTTCCGTTTGCATCGTAAGGCAGACCGAGTGGAGTTTGGTTGACAGCTTCGGGTATAACAGAGTTTGATCCGTTATTGGTAGTCGAGTTAGAATACAGCGACGACACGCCAATCTTAATTTTATTACCAATAAATTGGTCCGCGTTGATGCGGCCCGTGTATCTTCCATAGTCAACCCCTTCAATCAATCCGTCTTCTTTAAAATTACTGAACGCAACCAACACTTGTGATTTTTCCGAGCCTCCAGCAATACTGAATTGCGTATTGGATTGTGCACCATTCTGGTAAATGAGATCCTGCCAGTCCGTTGACAAACCGTTGGTTACGGAATTAAGCTCGACCGCGTCATTAAAGACTGCGGCATCTGAAGGAATTGTTGATCCAACATCACCCCATGCAGTTCTTCCCGACGCACCGGCCGCGTTTAGCCTGTTAGCTTCGCGTTTCATTTGTGCAAACTCTTCCCCGTTCATCATGGGAATGAGTTTGAAAGGTGTAGTCACACCGTATGATGTTGAGAAGTTAACCTTAGTAGTTCCAGGAGTAGCGCGTTTAGTTGTAACCAGGATCACACCGTTTGAACCTCTGGATCCGTAGATCGCTTGTGAGGCCGCATCCTTCAATACTTCGACAGAAGCGAAGTCGGCCGGGTTAAAATCAGCGATGGTCGCTGTTCCAGCTGTCATTGGAATTCCATCAACAACGAAAAGCGGATCGTTTGATGCAGTAAGTGATCTGCGACCTCGGATAGTGATCGTAGGCGCTTGTCCAGGCCGTCCACCATTCTGCAAAACGTCAACGCCGGCAATCTGTCCCTTCAGTGCGTCCATCGCATTAGAAGTAGGGATCCTTGCAATTGCCTCGCCTTTGATTGATGAGATTGACGATGTAACGTCTCTCTTTTCCTGAGTACCATATCCGGTAACGATTACTTCGGATAATGCCTGTACGTCAGGTTCCATGGAGACATCAATTGTTGTACGGCCATTGATCGGTTGTTCCTGTGTGGTGAAACCGATAAATGAATACACCAATGTCCCGTCAGCAGAGTTCGATGGAACGCTAAGCGAATAGGCTCCTTCAGCATCTGATGTAGTTCCACTGGATGTTCCCTTGATGATGATGTTCACCCCTGGTAGTCCGGCGCCCGACTCGTCAGCGACCTTTCCTCGGATCACATTATTCTGGGCCAGCAACGGAGAACAAAAGAAGAGCAGTATCCATAACATGGATAACCTTGATAGAGTAAAGTTTTTAATCATAGATATAAGGTTTGTCATAGGATAAGACGAAATAACAATCGTTGTACCTGACAGCCTAAGGGGTTTTTTTATGTTCCTGAGCCCCTTTTTCATCCAAAAAAAGTAATGAGGCGCGACTTGAAAAAAGCCTGGCTGGGTGCCGACTTTAGGCAAATAAAACCTGCCTCCCCGTGGCCGGGGTATAAAAAAGCATCTTTGTAGCCTCGTCTAGTGCTTAGTATGCGGTCTTTCCGAATTCGTCCGCCTGCTTATTGATCGCTTCAGCGCCAAGCGTACTTCCTGAGTGGATTATGACACGATACCTGAAAACGGCTTTCTGCCCTTGAGTCAGCACCAGGTTCAGTTCTTCCTTTCCTTCGCTGAAGACCTTCTGGCCCAGTGGATTAGCTGCGAACAGACCATAACCACGTGCATGCCAGTAAGTGGGATAACCTGGGTTCTTTGGATGGTCAATTATTACAACTGAGACCGATTCCCCATCCTGCTTACCATTCAGGCTGGCCCATTTTGACCTTTTGCCCCAAACATTGTCGCCCGTAACTCCCTCCTGGTTAGCATATAACCCCGTGACGGGTGTATCAGACGGTGGGACGGTGGTAACATTGCCGTGGGCATCGACGTATTTGCTGTTCTCTTTGGAAGGCTGCTCGAGTTGACGCGATACGCGTATGGCTAGCATGCCGTCTTTTACATCCTTGAACACAACTTCCGGTACCTTTGCTTCGAGGGTGCTAACGCGGTCGATAATGTAATCACTCCCGCTCTTCATAAACACAAACAGTGTGGTTTCATCCAAAAGGACTTTGCCCGTTTGGTCAACCCATTGGCTGGATGTTTCAAGCCTTGCCTTATCTTTTTTGCTTTCCTTTGATACTACTTTTAAATGGCGTATAGACCCATAGTGGGGTTTTCTTTCCGGCGTGATTGCATCACTGTTGTTCCAGAAATCCAGGCCGTTAACACTTTCATAATTCAACCAAAGGCCCACGTGATGGGGATGATCTGTTCGCTCACCTGCGCGGGGCACGATAGGATAACCACGTGTTATCGTAACTCCGGATGTTGTCTTAATGGGAAACAACACCGGTTTTTCAGTTGAATCAAAATAACAATAAGCGGTAAAAAGTTTTCCGTCATACCGGACTTCCACTTTCTTGGATGCAGGCAGATCTACAAGGGAAAAACCTTTTTGGGCGAAGGTGGAGTACGCCGTGGCAAGAATACACACGGAAAGAAATATAAGTCTCATTAATCGTAATGCTTTGGTGTTGTTGAATCGTTATACGTTATACGTTATCCGTTAATCGTTATCCGTGGGCACGGGGCACGGGTGTGTGGCCGTTAATGAACTCAATTCATTCAAAGCACACCCGTGCCCCAATCTCATGCCCACGATTAACTGATAACGGATAACAGATAACGGCTATATATTAAAAATTTTTGTTCCTGCCATTACTTCCTGCTTCGCCTCGTCGAATGTTACTTTAGTTCCTGTACGGGCTGCAGCGTTGGCCATGATGCATGCAATTGCGTGTGAATATCCGGCTTCAACTGGCGCATTAGTTTCACTACGGCTTCGAACACATTCCATCCAATTCTTCATGTGATTGGAAGTAAGATTATCGCCGCCCGTGTTTGCGCCAGTCTCGACTTTTTCTTCAACTTTCTTAAGGCTCATTTGAGGCAACATGCTGGCCTCCATGTTCATAGCCTTAGCGTGTTTTTCTGTGAGACCACCAAATGAGGTAACCATATTCGTGTCGAGGTTCATCTGTCCACCTTTAGAATAATAGAGTTCTGTTGGTGAATCTTCGCCATTGTGCATGCGGGATGCGAATGTTACCTGGAATCCGTTCTTGAGATCGTTTTCCGGTCCATAGTCAAATACCGCTGTGATGGTATCCCAGTTTTCGCGTCCATCCTTCCACGCGTAAATGCCACCATTAGCAACTACACTGCGTGGATGCTTCATTCCTGAAAACCAATGGACTGTATCAATTTGATGGCTCATCCATTGGCCTGGCAGGCCAGACGAGTATGGCCAGAACAAACGGAACTCGAGGTGCTTGCGCGCACTAAATGGTTCGAAGGGACGATTCATAAGGTAACGTTTCCAATCTGTATCTGCTTCCTTCATAAGCTCAACGTCCTTCAGTCGCCTCCAACGGCCTGGCTGGTTAACATTCCATGTGAGTTCAACCATGGTGATGTCGCCAAACTTTCCGTCCTTAACAAACTTAGCCGCTTCATGATAATTTGTTCCACTACGACGCTGTGATCCGATTTGGATTATTTTTTTTGAATCTTTGATTGCCTTAAGTGCAGCGCGGTTGTCTTCCATGGTTTCCGCAAATGGCTTTTCTATATAAGCGTCACAATTATTTTTAACTGCTTCAATACCGTGCAAAGCATGTTGAAAATCCGCACTACTGATGATCACTGCATCCACCTCTTTCGAAGAATACAACTCATCATTATTTCTAAAGGCCTTGACATCGTGGCCCATCTTTTCCTTGAGCTGAGCCTGACCTGCTTCGCGACGCAATCTCCAGATATCTGAAACCGCAACGATATCGAAGTTCATTGCTTTATGATGGTTCGTAAAACACGGCAGTAATGAACCTCTGAACCTGTCGGAAAATCCCACAACACCCACACGAACACGATCGTTAGCGCCAATGATATTGCCATAACTCTTTGCACTGAAACCCATGGCCCCGATATAGGTGCCCGCCGTCACCAGGGCAGATTGTTTGATGAATTCTCTCCGTGTTTTTTTCATAGGAATGGTTTTAATTAGGCTAAGTTCAATACTTTATTTTAAAGTTCAAGGATACTCCTTATATATAAGTATCTGCAAGAAAGGGCTCTCCCTAATAAGGAGACTTCCATTTTGCGTAAAACCCCTACAAAATTGCGGCCTTAATTCTTGAGCGGCAGAATGGTGCCGTGGGTGGCTGGCTTGGAGGAAATAGGGGAATAAGGAGATAAGGGAGATAAGATGTAAGGAAAACAGGTGGAAATAGGAGAATTTTAAAAAGTAGAGGAGGTTATTTTTGTTTTGGATTTAATGAGATACAAATGGCCCCATTGTCAGCTCCTCTGAACAAATCAGTAGCGCCGAGCTTCAGCTTCTGATTAAATCAATTTCCCCGAGCTCAGCTTCCGAATATCAGTTGCCGGAGCTCAGCCTTAAATCAATTGCCCCGAGCTTCAGCTCTTCGGAATAAATCAGGTGCCCCGAGCTTCAGCTCGGGGATTATTGGATGTATGAATTTTGGCTTTAGCCAAATGAAGGTTGTGTAAATCTATATTTATCAGTTATGCCACATGTAAAAATCATGATCCATCTCGTATGGTCCACAAAAAACAGGGAGACCATTGCTTGCGTCATCAGAGTTAAGAAAGAAGGTATGGAAACATATCAAAGAAAATTCAGTCACTAAGGGCATATTCATTGACATGATAAATGGATACCAAGAGCATTGCCATTGTTTGATATCCCTTGCGATAGATCAGTCAATTAGTAAGATCATGCAATTACTGAAAGGTGAGTCATCTTATTGGATCAATAAGAATGGATTGTGCAGAGAAAAATTTGAATGGCAGGATCATTATTTTGCAACCGCCGTATCTGAATCATTAGTGCTCAAAGTGAGAGAGTACATCAAAAATCAGGAAGATCATCATCGATCAAAAACCTTTGCAGAGGAGTATGATCATTTGATAAAGGAGCTAGAATTGTGAAGAATTTGCGGTGATTGTTTTGGCTAAAGCCCAATGGCATCCTGAATCTTTCCATGAGCTAAAGCTCATGGCAATTGATAGTACTTTATCACCCTATCGCCTTATCGCCCTATCTCCCCCTAATACCTCTTCCTCTTATTATCCGCAAACCTTGGCTTCTGTGAGAAACTGGGTTTGGTAGATTTTCCCCTCTTAAAATCACGTCCCTGCGATTCGGTCCTTTCAGTCCTTCTTTCCGTGACTTCGACGCGCACCTGACGACCGCGGTACTCCGTATCTTTGAAGCCTTCCAGGATGGCATTGACCCTGTCCTTTTCCACTTCAAAAAAAGAATAGGCGCCTTTCAGCTCTATCCGCCCAACAGATCTGCCATCCACGGCACATGACTCATCGATGAGAGATAACAAATTACCCTTCTCGAGGCCGTCCATCTTACCAAGGTTGATGAAGAACCGGCTACCTGTGGAAAAGCGATCATCCGAATCTTGAACCCTCGCTTCACCGTCCTGATTAAGGTCTGGTGCATTGCGATAGTAGTCCAGGAACCGGTTGAACTCTATTGACGCAAAACGTTTTATCAACTCCTGTTTAGAGATATCCTGAAGCTCTTCGTAAACGGCTGGAAGAAACGCTTCAATTTCCGACTCGTTCACTTTCACTTCTCTCACCTTGTGCATCAGCGCAAGCAATTGCTTTTGGCAAACTTGTGAACCGGTTGGTACCGGCATCTTTTTAAAGGGCGACTTCAGCGTTTTTTCAAGCTGTTTCACTTTACCCACTTCGCGTTTTGTTACCATCGCGACAGATATGCCTTTCTTTCCTGCCCTCGCAGTACGTCCGCTTCGATGGGTGTAAAACTCCATTTCATCCGGCAAATTCATATGGATGACGTGAGAAATATCTTCAACATCTATTCCGCGTGCAGCCACATCGGTAGCAACAAGTATCTGAAGTGAACGCTGACGAAATTTGATCATCACGCGGTCGCGTTGTTGTTGTGTCAAATCACCGTGAAGGGCATCTGCATTATATCCGTCTTTCATCAACATCTCGGCAACACGCTGGGTGTCGATCCTCGTCCTGCAAAATATCAGGCCGAATATCTCAGGAGTGTAATCCAATATTCTTTTTAGCGCGAGGTACTTGTCCTTTTCGTGAACCACCACGTAGTGATGTTCGATGTTTACGTTTCCTACGTTTTGCTCTCCTACAGTCAGCTCGTAAGGATCCGACATGTAGTTTTTCATGATCGACTTTACTTCGCGGGGCATCGTAGCAGAAAACAACCACGTGTTTTTGCTTTTAGGAGTAAATGACAAGATCTTGTCAAGATCCTCTTTGAAACCCATGTTAAGCATTTCATCTGCTTCATCGAGCACGACGTATTGGATGCTGCCAAGGTTGATCGCCTTACGGTCGATGAGGTCGATAAGCCTTCCTGGCGTGGCGACTATGATCTGTGCCCCTTTTTTGACTTTCCTGATCTGCTCACTGATGCTTGAACCTCCGTAGACGGCAACTATATTGAAATTCTTGAATTTCTCTGAAAAATTTTCGAGGTCACTGGTGATCTGGAGACCCAGCTCGCGCGTGGGTGCAAGGACCAGTGCCTGCGTTTCACGGCGTTTGTCATCCACCAGTTCCAGCAGTGGCAGACCAAAGGCTGCCGTCTTTCCGGTTCCGGTTTGGGCAAGCCCGACAAAATCCCTGTTTCCTTTCAGTAAGACGGGGATAGCTTTTTCCTGTATTGGAGTAGGTATTTCGAATCCGATTTGAAGAACCGATTCGACTAGTCCCTTGGACAGGCCCAAGGATTCAAAAGACTTCATTTAAGCATTGTAGATTAAGTTGCGAAGGTACACTATTTTCAGCTGGTATTAACCCAATGATTCATTCCTCAAAATTCCAGCACTGCAGTATCTGATAAGGCCAAAAGATTATAACGTTGATGCATGTTAATACCTAATAAACGGAAGGATAATGGTTCATTAGCAATTGAAAGAACTCAATTATATTTTATATTTGCACACTTTAAATGGGGCATTAGCTCAGCTGGCTAGAGCGTCACGCTGGCAGTGTGAAGGTCATCGGTTCGACTCCGATATGCTCCACCTTCGGAGGTATAAGGTATATGGTATAAGGTATAGGGCTTTTGAATTTGGTATACCATATACCATATACCATATACCATATACCATATACCCCTATTGCATACGATTCCGATCAATGAAATCGCGGAATGCCTTCTTGTACGTTTCTCCGATGGGGATCATCACATTGCCGATCTGAACATCACCTTTGTGAATAATGTTGATTGCTTTGAGTGCGACTATAAACGAGTTATGCACCCGTATGAATTTCTCGGGAGGCAGTTGATCTTCCAATGCTTTCAAGCGTTGAAGGCTGATTATCTTTTGCGTTGGCGTGTGAATGGTGACATAGTCTTTCAGGCCCTCCACATATAAAATGTCTTCCAGATTTACTTTCACAAGCTTAGTTCCATCCTTTACAAAGACGAACGGCTGACTTTTGTCGTGAACAGGCTTCTCCGGAACTTGTACAGAATTTTTCTCCAACCTCTCCATTACTTTTTCAACAGCTCTCACAAATCTTTCGAAAGTAATAGGCTTCAAGAGATAATCGGCTACATCAAGTTCGTACCCTTCCAATGCATATTCGGAATAAGCGGTCGTTAGAATTACCAGCGGTTTTTTCTTTAATGCTTTTAACAAAGAAATACCGGTGAGTTCAGGCATTTGAACATCCAGGAAAAGAAGATCAATATCGTTATTACGAAGAACCTCCATCACTGCCAATGGACTCGAGCATGCTTCGACAAGATGCAAATTTGGAACCTTGCTGACGTAATCTATCATGAGGTTACGAGCAAGCGGTTCGTCATCAACGATGACACAGTTCAGTTTCAACGTATTGAAAGATTAAGTTTGACGACGTACTTTTCACGTGTGTCTTCAGTCACCAGCGTATATTTTCCGGGATAGCTAAGCTCGAGACGTCTCTTGACATTGATTAGGCCGATACCGGATTTCTCACTTCCATTCTTTTGTTCAGCACTTCTGCTGTTTTCGACCGTATAGATGCATTCATGATCGCGAAGGCTAATGGCTATATTCACCCATGCCTTCGGGTTGCTGTTGTTTACTCCGTGTTTGAATGCATTCTCAAGAAAAGTTATAAAAATTAGGGGAGTAATCCATACGTTTTCAGTATTGCCTGCAACTTCAAATTTGATAGGGATCTGGTCATTCAATCTCAACCTTTCGAGACTTATATAGTTTTGCATGTACTCGATCTCTTTGTTCAATAATACTTTCTGATGATTGGTTTCATAGATCATATATCTCATCATCTGCGAAAGCTTTGCAATTACCTCTGTTGTGTTTTCAGATTTGCTGTATGCCAGGTAGTAAAGGTTGTTGAGTGTATTGAAAAGGAAATGGGGATTTATCTGTGCTTTTAAAAAATTAAGTTCGGCAGTCAGCTTCTCATTCTCCACTTCATTTTTCTTTGCCTCAAACTCGAGCCATTCTATGGCAAAGCGCAGCATGGCGACGAAAATCACGATAAAAAAATTGGTAACGATAACCTGGACCACGAACCGCGTACTGTATACGTATTCTAGACTTCCCGTCAAGCCGTCGGCGAAATAACGATCAAGGGTAATCCGCAGATACATGATGAGTAGAAACGGAATAAAGAATTCCAGAAGGTAAAGCCAGACGTTCCGGCGTTTGAGAAACCGAGGAAGGAAAACAAAGTAATTCAAATACGCACAGATGGCGGCAAACACTATCTGCGTCAGTGCAATCGTTAGAATACGGTCAAAAGGCAACTCGCCGCCTCGAAAGGAGGTCACCTGGTATATGAAGAACGACACATACACACACCAAAACGATAAGTGTAGGAACACAACACGATTACGATTGAAGAATGTAGACATAACATTGTGGCAAAACGACAATAAAGGTAGCCCTTCCAAAGTGAAGTAAACGGGTTAGCAAGGACTTTTCTACCGTTTGCAAACTTTGATCGACCGATAGGTGCTCTTTGCCTAACGTTCGGCTCGGTCGAATAGTTGACCTGATGGTCGAGCCAAATAACCCGCTCGTATAATAACACTTTATGCGACCAACAAAAGACCTTCCTTTGCAGTTAAATACAATCAGCTCGTTTCAGCTTTGTACGCGTTGTTCGGTTTTACTTTTTAACAATAATGAAAAAAACATTTACGCTGATCTTTTGTATAGGATTTTCACTTAGTGCGGTTGCCCAGAACCCCTCCACTGGCGCTCCAACTCAGGAGTCAGTTCAAAAAGGACATGCCCGGGTGTACGGTTCTGTAATGGATGCTGAAAGCAACCAGCCCGTTGAGTTTGCTAACATCGCCTTGATCGATCCACAAACCAACAAGCCTGTGGATGGTTCTGTTGCGGACGATAAAGGCAAATTCAATATTGTTAAAGTAGTCGAGGGCACGTACAATGTTTCGATCTCATTTATCGGTTACGAAACACAAGAAATAAAAAGCATAACGGTTGACCGCAAAGGTGACGTAAACCTTGGCATAGTAAAGATAAGTTCATCTGAAAAGGTCCTTAATGAAGTTGTAGTCGAAGGTCAAAGGGATCTGATCGAAGAACGTGTAGACCGGACGATATACAATGCTGAAAATGACCAGACGGCTCGTGGTGGTGATGCTACTGATGTTCTAAAGAGAGTTCCGATGCTGTCTGTAGACCTGGACGGGAATGTGTCGCTTCGCGGAAGTCAAAATGTAACAGTTTTGATAAATAACAAACCGTCAACGATCATGGCCAGCAGTATTGCAGATGCCTTGAAACAAATTCCCGCAGATCAGATAAAAAGTGTGGAAGTCATCACGTCACCTTCTGCAAAGTATGATGCGGAAGGAACCGGCGGTATCATCAACATCATCACAAAGAAGAATACTCTTCAAGGTGCAACCCTTAATATCGATGCAGGTGCAGGACTTCGGGGATCAAATCTTGGACTTAACGGTAACTATCGCAAGGGTAAAATGGGATTCTCGCTCGGCGGCTTCGGTCGTTCTATGTACAATGTTACCGGAAGCTTCGACAATAGCCAGCTGACACGAGATACAATCGCCAATATTGAATATCTTAATCTTCAACGCGCCGACAATCGCAGCAACGGACTATTTGGAAATTATACCTTGGGATGGGACTATGATATAGACAAGAAAAATTCTTTAGCAGCTTCAGTTCGTTTTGGTGCACGTAATAACAAAACTTACCAGGATAACTTACTAACTGAAGCCTACAAAGACAATACGTTTACTTCAAGCAGCCTACGGGATGTGATGTCAAATGATTTATCTAACACAATAGACGTAAACCTGACCTATACCCATCTATATGAAAAACCACAAAAGGAATTCAGCTTGATGGCCCTTTATAGCAAGAACAACCGTAACAACGATTTTGAAAACAGGACCAAAGAAGAAAATGGAGCTGAGCTTTATAAAGGATTCAAAAATCTCAACGATAGCTACAATCAGGAAATAACAATCCAGGCCGATTACCAGACTCCCATTGGCACGAACCAGATGATTGAAATCGGTGGTAAGGATATCATGCGAAAAGCATTCAGTGACTATACCTACTTAGAAGATGCGGATGGGAGCGGCGTATATTTCGCCACGGATAACTCCATGCTTACAAACAATCTGAATTACGATCAGAATATTGTAGCCGGATACCTCTCTTATACTGTAACTCTTCCTAAAGGATATAGCTTTAAGGCGGGTACCCGATATGAGTATACGACAATAGACGCTTACTCGAAGACAGAAGAAAACATCGAAATACCATCCTATGGAGTCCTTGTGCCAAGCGCAAATCTCTCCAAGAAACTGAAATCTGGAACTGTAAAGCTTGCTTATAATAGACGGATTCAGAGACCATCCATTCAATTCCTGAATCCTAATGTTCAGGCGTCTAACCAAATCGATATATCATCAGGAAACCCTGAACTTGATCCGGAGTACACAAACAACTACGAGCTGGGGTACAGTACATTCATTAAGGGAACATCTTTGAACTTCACATCCTTTGTGAGGAACACCACTGGTTCTATACAACGTGTCCGTCAGACAACAGCGATAGAAGGACAGGTTCTCACGACCTTTCAAAATATCGGAACTGAAAATGCATATGGCATGAGCGTGTTTGCAAATGTCAATATTGGCAAACTCTCACTAAATGGCGGCGGTGATATTTACTACGCTATGTTAGACAATAATATCGATGCTCAGAATGAAGGTTGGGTGGCTAGCGGTCGTGTTTTTGGAAGTTACAATTTGACAAAGGGCTGGGGTATCCAATTCTTTAGCTTCATGCGCGGCCGCGATGTTCAACTTCAGGGTACACGCGGAGGATTTGGAATGTATAGTCTCGGTATAAAGAAAGATCTAAAAGACAAAAAGGGCAGCATAGGATTTGGTGCGGAAAACTTCTTTACACCGAACTTTAAGATTCGCAGTGAACAACACACTCCGACGTTAGATCAAAATAGTCTGACGATAAGGAACCAACTGAGTTTCCGAGTCAACTTTAGCTACCGCATTGGTAAGATGAATGTTGATGGAAGCAGGCCAAAACGAAGACGGTCTATCGACAATGACGACTTGAAAGATGGCGGCGGTGACAATGGAGGCATGGAAGGTGGCGGCCAGGGCGGTGGCCAGCAACGTGGTGGAGGAGGTCCTCCGCCTCAAAACAACGCAGCAGCAAAAACAGCTGCCGTGGCCACTCTGGCTTCCGATCCAAATGCAGTTGTCAAAGCTGAAGGATCATGGACTTACACAGTCGAATCTCCACAAGGTGGTGAAGGTACGATCGTGATTAATAAAGAAGGAGCGAATTACAGCGGATCAATCACCAATAAAAAATTCAATTCAACTACGACACTAAAATCTGTCACTGTAAAAGGTAACGAACTTTCATTTGAATATGACGTCACTCGTCAGGATGGAAACACAATGTCAGTAACAGTAAAATCAGTAATAACGGGAGATACACTAAGTGGCGCGATGAGCGTAGGACAATTCGGAACATTTCCGATAAAAGCTAACCGCGCACAATAAAAGACTTGAATGCTTGAGGGGTTAGATTTGGTTAAAGAAGGGGACTTGTCCCCTTCTTGTTTTTCTATCCAGTTGGTGCATCATGCTTTGAATGTCCCTGCCTGCGTCGGGTACGCAATGTCCAATTTCCAATGTCCAACTCCGAATGTCGATAGAAATGGAACAACTCGAGCTTGTTGGAAAATTTGATAACGAAGGTGTTGCTACCGAAATTGGAAATTGGACGTTGGGCATTCGACATTGATTCCTATTGATGGACTTTCTGCCAAGAGCATTGCCTTCTGCGTCCTTTGCGATTTCATTTTGCGGACTTTGCGTGAAGTGCATTTTTAGGTATGCACACAGAATATTGAATGCAGGTTTCACGCAAACACCGCTATAATTTTATAGACGATTCAGCTAGCCCCCGGATCTTCTTTATCCGCAAAGGATCGACCGTCCTTATTTTATACTCGCTGCCTTCTTCTGACCCCATACCCTGTATGTTGGGATTTTTGTATTGCATAGTGCTTTCACTGAAAGCAAAGGCTGAACAATGTATCTCTCCAACTCCGCTTGTCGACACAATGGTTTGTACAGTTTCTTCGTTTACTCCCGCACCAGGCATGATGAGTATTCTTCCGATTGCTTTTTTGTTTAGCGCGGCAATAAGCTCAACCCCTTTGATTGCCTGTGACTGCTGACCAGAAGTAAGGATACGATCAAAACCAACTTCAATACAATCCTCTAACGCTTCAAATGGATCTCGCGTCATGTCAAACGCGCGGTGACAGGTAACCTTCAATGGCCGTACTTTCTTTATAAGTTCACCGCATCTTTTTTTGTCAATGGTACCATCGGCGTTGAGGATACCGAAAACCACGCCATCGACGCTGAGCTTCTGGCAGTGCGAAATATCCCTTTTCATCGCGTGGAATTCATAACTCGAATAGCAAAAGTCTCCACCCCTGGGACGGATCATCACATAAAGGTCGAGACTGACATTCTTTCGTATAACTTCCACCGTTCCAAGGGATGGTGTGGTTCCTCCATCTCCCGGGCTATCGCAAAGCTCAATACGATCGGCACCGCCCTCTTGCGCTTTCAGCGCGGAGGCAATGTTATAGACGACAACTTCAATGATCATTGGAAATGACTCTTTCCGGTTAACAACTTATTGCCAGACGAACCGTGAACGGCGTATGTAAATCCTTTTTGCAAACAGTACGCTCCGTATTCTCCATCTTTGTTCAGGGCGAGGAATCCGACTTGAACTTCTTTGGCCCTGTTTGGATTTTTCTTCAATATCCTTTCAACGGCTTCCCTGCACGCATCCTCCGGTTTCTTTCCTTGCCGCATTAATTCAACAACGAGATGACAACCAACAATTCGAATTACCTCTTCACCGACTCCTGTCGCAGTGGCAGCACCTACTTCATTATCTACATAGAGTCCCGCACCAATTATTGGGGAGTCCCCTACTCTGCCGTGCATCTTATAGGCCATCCCGCTGGTAGTACACGCACCAGATACATCGCCGTTCGCGTCGAGGGCAACAATTCCAATCGTGTCGTGATTTTCTATGTTGGCGACCGGTTTGTATTGCGCCGTCTTAGCCCACTCCTTCCATGCCTTTTCAGATTCCTTCGTCAATAGCTTTTCTTTCTTAAAGCCGTTAGCAAGAGCAAATTGTAACGCTCCGTCGCCGACCAAAACAATATGAGGCGTTTTCTCCATCACCTTGCGCGCGACAGATATAGGATGAACAATGTGTTGCAGATACATTACCGATCCACAATTTCCTTTTTCATCCATTATGCAGGCGTCAAGTGTGACAAATCCATCACGGTCGGGCAGGCCGCCGAGTCCGACGGAAGTTTCTTTGGGATCGCCCTCAGGTACACGGGCTCCAGCTTCCACTGCATCCAGCGCTCTGCCGCCCTTCGATAATATTTTCCAGGCCTCGACATTGGCAGCAAGACCAAAATCCCATGTTGAAATGACCAATGGCTTATTGGCTTGTACACTTCCTGCTGCAAGTACCGACGTGCTCATTGGCAAGACAGCAGCTCCTAAAGCAGACAGTTTCAGGAATTCCCTTCGGGTTTTCATTTGGCTGTTAGTTTTTGTGAATTTGTAAACAAGCAGAAGGACCTTTCTGCTTCAGAAAAGTACATCGCAATAATTCATCATCAAAGGAGAAATGATTTATTCGACAATGACCCTCCTGGCTCCGCGAAATCTTTTTTGGTAGTACTCGGCGAAGAGGTTGGTTTCCACTACTCCCAATGAACTTGAAGAGTGAATGAACTTGATGTTGTCCTTGGATTTTACGTCGGTTATCAGGCCGACATGTGTAATTGCTTTTCGTTTCTTCCCTGTTGCAAAAAAAACGAGATCGCCAGGCTCGAGCTCATTCATTTTAATTTCTTTGCCAACCTTGCTTTGAGCCTCAGAGCTTCTTGGAAGACTGACCTCTACAACGCGAAATGAATTCAGGAGCAATCCTGAGCAGTCCATGCCCGACCGGGTTGTTCCTCCATATTTATAAGGAGTGCCGATGTAAGTACGAGCGGTGGAAATCACCCTATCAACTTTTTCTTCCCTGACATTTACTGTCTTGCTCGTTGCACACGAAACAATAAAAAGTGTTGCAATTAGAGTCGTCCGGGGGAAAAGGTTTTGATTAATTTTGACCTTGAAAAGTAGCATCAACCAAAAGGTTAAAAAATAGACACACAAATATAGCGGTTTCATGGCATTTGCAGAAGTATCAAACGACATACTGGGACAATTTGAGGTTATTGTTGGTCAATCGAACATTATCGTCGATGCAGAGGAGCGTTACGCATACTCACATGATGAGACCGAGGATCATTCCTTCCTGCCTGATGTGGTTCTCAAGCCCGGATCAGCAGAAGAGATCAGCAAGATCATGAAACTTTGCAATGACCATGGTATTGCTGTTACTCCACGCGGTGGCGGCACGGGACTCAGTGGCGGTGCATTGCCACTCCAAAAAGGTGTGGTCGTTTCAATGGAACGGTTCAACAAGATCCTTCACATTGACGAACTGAACCTTCAGGCCACCGTGGAGCCCGGAGTGATAACGGAAGTATTCCAAAATATTGTTAAAGAAAAGGGACTTTTTTATCCACCCGATCCGGCTAGTCGCGGATCGTGTTTTATCGGAGGAAATGTATCTGAAAACAGTGGCGGACCAAAGGCGGTGAAGTATGGAGTGACACGCGACTATGTATTGAATCTTGAAGTGGTTCTTCCAACCGGTGAAATAATATGGACGGGTGCAAATGTTCTGAAGAACTCCACAGGTTATAATCTCACTCAACTGATGTGTGGTAGCGAAGGTACATTGGGTATCATTACAAAGATCGTGTTTAAGTTGCGTGGCTATCCTCGTAAGTCAGTGCTCTTGCTCATTCCTTTTGTTACCAGTACCGAAGCATGTAAGGCAATCGCCGAGATCTTCAGGGCTGGGATCACTCCTTCCGGGATGGAATTTTTTGAACGCGAAGCTGCCCTTAAGACAATAGACTATTGTGAAAAGATCTTTGCCGCAAAAGTCTCAACACCATTTCCAGACAACATGGACGCCTACTTATTATGCGAGCTCGATGGCAATGACGATGAAGTGTTGATGCGCGATGCGGAGAGAGTGATGAACGTAGTGGAACAGTTTGAAGCCGGAGAAATCCTGTTTGCCGACAACGACGCACAGAAGGCAGAGCTTTGGAAGATCAGAAAGAACATCTCTCCTGCCATCAAAGCCTATTCAATAAACAGAGCTGAAGACGTTGTGGTACCGCGTGGTAATCTGCCGTCGTTGATCAATGGAATCAAAGCGATTGGAAAACGATTCAGTTTCAATACGGTATGTTACGGTCATTTAGGAGATGGGAACCTGCACGTCGATATTCTAAAGGAAGACAT
>DATHIE010000120.1:0-2319 GCA_035316905.1 Chryseolinea sp.
TACTCTTTTATGTCAGTTTTTATGACTTGCGTGCCGTAAGAAATTTCTGTGTCAGCCGACAATAGGAACCCAAGTTGAGGACCTGCATGGACGCTTATCCTATCCGTGATGTTGTACCGCGCCAATAGAGGTATGGCAACGTAATTGAAAAAAGTTTCGTAGTTGCTGTCGAACCCGTCAATATCTAATTTACAACCCTGCATGGAAAACAGAACTTCCGGCTGAACTGCAAACTTTTCATTGATCATTGCGACGAGAAACAAACCCGCATGTAATCCAGGCTTTACGTTCGTGTCAGCTGTTGAACCATCGCTGGAATACTTCTGATCTGCAAGGTTTAAGCCTGCCTTGACCCCGCCGCTGATCCCCTGAGCAAAAGAGTATGATACAAGAACAATCACAACGCTTGTTAATAGTAGTATTTTCACAACGATGGCTGTTTACGTGCCAACCAAAGATATGTTAAAAACTTGAACCGCATAACTTTAATTCTTGACATCGGTGTATTACTCCGAGGCCAACAATTAAAAAAACCGCATGGTAATGCGGCTTATCTCAGTGGCCCATTATCTTTGAATAACTAGAATTTCTAGATGATGGAACTCCTTGAAATTGCCCTATACGGATCAATATTGGTAATTATAGTTACCTCGATCGCGTTTTTGTGGTATGCACGAAAAACGAAATCGGAATTGGAGCGCCAATCGATGACAATCCGGCAACTTCAGGAAGATCAGCCTAACAATCAACTTCACCTTATTGAATCGACCCTTAATCCCCATCTTTTTAAGAATGTGCTGAATTCTATTCAATCACACGCCTATCAAACCTACTACGCATTGGATAAATTGGCGAATGTGCTGGATTACATTCTATATGATAGCCGACAACAATTCGTTTCCGTAAAAGAAGAAACAGCGTTCGCTCAAAACCTGATAGAAATAAACAAGATCAAACTAAGTCCCCTATTCGAATTGCAGGTGAAAATGAAGATTGACGAAAATGATGAATTCTATTTGCAAAACGTCATGGCACCGCTTTTAACTATAGACCTGATAGAAAATGCGTTCAAACATGCGGACATTCAAAACCCCGATGCGTTTATAAAAATTGTATTTGAGTTGCAACGCGGTGTCTTTACGCTTTCGGTTGTCAATAAGATTTCAGAAAAGCCGCCAATACAGAAGGAAAAAGGAGGATTGGGTTCAAGGACACTTGACCAAAGGCTACAACTGATTTATGGCAGTCATTATACATTAGAAAGAACACGGAAAGAGGATCAATACGTCGCACAATTAAAAATCAACTTCCATGAGTACAAAAATAAAGTGCGTGTTGCTGGACGATGAGATCCCGGGTCTTACTTACCTTAAAATGCTCTGCGAGCAGATTCCTGAACTTGAAGTAGTCAAAACATATAATGATCCGCAAAAATTAGTTCATGATTCGGCCACGTTAGATTTTGATCTGTGCATACTTGACATCGAAATGCCAAAACTGAATGGCGTCCAGGTTGCTTCAGCTTTGAAAAACAAATCCGTAATCTTCACTACAGCCTATCGGGAATATGCTGCTGAAGCGTTTGATCTTGACGCTGTCGACTTTGTCCAGAAACCTGTAACAAAAGAGAGGTTGCAGGTTGCTATAAAAAAACTGCTTGCCCGCCGGCCACGGGAGAAAGAAAATATTCAGCTCAACACTGACCAGGGTAAAACCCTCATTCGAATTAACGACATCTCCTACGTTACGACCTCCGAGATTGACGGCAGAGATAAAGTGGCCTTTATGAAAGACCATTCCTCTTTTGTGCTGAAAAACATTTCCTTCGAATCCCTTCAAAGTCAATTACCGGCAGACGCCTTTTGCAGGGTAAATAAAAAAAACCTTATCTCCCTCCAAATCGTCGCTTCTTATACGTTCGAGTCAATTACCACAACTCTCTCGATCAATGGCAAACCACTGGTATTTGCGTTGAACGAAGTTTATCGGGATCAATTTCAACACGCAGCCAGCCTACTTTCATAGCAAAAAACTTCGGTTTTGTTACAGAATCCCTTTTGCAGGTTTCTATTTCCTTCATTGTCCCCTAAAATTGGTACTGTAATCTTTGGAGAAAGAAGACTTAGGGTTACGAGCTACTTATGCAAAACATTATTCAGGTCAACAACGCAAAAAAGGCAGGCTTCTACCTTTCGGTGATCGGCTTATTCGCGCTGTTTATATACTTCGTAATGCAAAAAGGTACGGACCTTGAGGTCGGCCGTGACATTGTTTCATCCGCTTCGTCCGAGAGCAATTATTGGTATGACTTCATAACCG
>DATHIE010000121.1:0-14968 GCA_035316905.1 Chryseolinea sp.
ATGAGGAAAGCGCTGTAACCACCCACTAAACACAATTAAAATCAAATCAAATAAATTCATGAAAACATTATCCATCATTCTCCTATTGGCTGTAGTCTTTGCATGTCAGGAGGAACAAATTGAACCCACTGCAACATCAACGAACAGTACAGTTGACAATGCGCGCACCAAGCCAAACAGGTCATGCAATCCAGACTACTATGTCTTTTTGCTATCTGAAAAGGAATGGGTTGAACAAACCATACGAATCTTGACCATAATTGGTAGAACAGATCGATTGCGTTATTATGAGGACTACAGGCATGTTGTGATCTGGGAATTGAATCGTTGTTCTATATGAGAAAATGTTCGAAAATTGCTTAGTTTTGTTATATGGTTAACACCCGTAATCTATACGTAAGAAAGACGCGGACCTGCAAGGGTCAAGACGGCCAAGGCTTAAATTATTAACCTTGGCTTTCGCTATTATGAGACCACCAATGTTTGATAATCCTGAAGACCTCAAAGAAAAGGTTGATGGTTATTTCGCACAATTTCACGCGGAAGCAACCACAAAACCAGAGCTTGGGGAATGGCGGCCAACGATAACAGGTCTATGCCTTTTCTGTGGCTTTGAGTCCCGGCAATCCTTCTATGCCTACGAGAAAAAGGAAGGGTTTAGTTACACTATAAAGCGCGCGCGGATGTTCATAGAAAACGCGTATGAACAACTACTGTCATCAAAAAGCGCAACCGGAGCTATTTTCGCACTCAAGAACTTTGATTGGAGTGACAAGCAGGAGATTGACATGACAAGTGACGGAGAAAGGGTAAAAGGATTCGCCCTCATCATAAAACCCGATCCAGATTAATGTGCAAATCGAAACATTTCACAAAATTCCTGATGGATGGAATTCATTAGAGCTTTCTGGTGAACAAAACAAGGCATGGCATCGCCTCACAAATCCAAAGTATAAAGACATTACCCGTGTTCTATTTGGCGGCCAAGCTGGCGGCGGAAAGTCAACACTTATTTCCCTGTTCCTGGATTACATGGCCTGGAACTACCATGAAACCCGCTACTATCTCGCCCGTGAAGTGTTGAAAGATTTGAAAGAATCTGTTCTAATGACCTACTTCGATGTGATGAAGCTTACGGGTAGGAAATATAAATACCGTGAGAATCATAATCATATCCATTACCCACAAACTGATTCTTATATTCACCTGGTAGAGGTTGCGTTGCAACCTTCCGATCCTGATTTTAACGATCTTGGTTCAAAGGAATACACTGCCGGGGCAATCGAGGAAGGTATAAAAGTAAACCGCAGGGCTTCAGATATTCTAATCACTCGCACCCGCTACAAACATGATGTTTACCCGGATCTCTCCCCAAAACAATTGATTACCTGTAACCCCGGCCTTGGCTGGATAAAGGATGATATTGTAAAGCCTACCCTTGAATTTGGACAGGCAAAAAGGAAGAACGATATTTTTGTTGCGGCAACATTAGGAAGTAATCCCAACAAGGTCTTTGCAATGGCGTATGAAAAAACCCTGCAAGAAAACACCACAGCTTACGACCGTGAACGCTTACTAAAAGGCAATTGGGATGCGCAGGAAAAAACAGGCGCGGAATACCTCAAAGAGTTCGACAGGGACCGCCATGTAATCAGGAATCTTTTATATAACCCTGAATTGCCGTTACACTTATCTTTTGATGAGAACGTAAACCCTCACATTACCTGCGGTGTGTGGCAGATAGTAACCGGCAAAGATCATGTAAGGGAGTGCCGACAGATCGCAGAGATAACACCTAGGCCACCCGTTAACACACGTGCCAATGCGTGCAGGATGGTGGAGAAAATGTTTCCCGCTCACAAAACCGGTATGTTTATTTACGGAGACGCAACAAGCCAGAAGGGTGAAACAGGCAAAGAATACGGCGAAAACTTCTTTACTGATATCCGGGCAGGGTTACGCAAGTACAACCCGGCCATGCGTGTGCCCTCGAAGAATCCACCAGTGGTAGCTAAGGGTGGTTTTATGGATATGATCCTTGAAAAGGAATACCGGAATATCAGGATCAGGATCAACGATGATTGTGAGGTATCGGTGAACGATTACGCCTATGCCCTTGAAGATGCTGAGGGCGGGATAAGTAAAAAGAAAGTCACCAACCCCGACACGAAGGTTCAATATGAAGAACACGGGCACGCAATTGATCAGATGACCTATTTTATATGTCAAGCGTTCGCTGGAGATTTTGCTTTTTATCAGAACGGAAGCCAGAACCCGAGATATGAAACTGGCAGGGATGTTGGTAAGTTTGCAACAAAGGAATTTTGATGTTAACTTTATTAACCATGAGCACGAATTATATAAAATCAAAAGGCCAAACCATAGGTTTAATGTTTAACGAGCCAGTAATTCAGAGTATCCGAGAAATAGAAACGAAGCACTATCGGTTTAAGGCTGTTACAAATATTTCAGTTGATGCAGCAACAACGTTCTATTGTGCTATAGGCAGATTTCCCAACTCAACAGAGATCGATGCAATTAAGATTCACGGGGTAAGTACCATTGTTGAGTTTCTTCTAAATAAGAAACCACCATTGAATTTTGACCTCTTAGGTTAGGAATTATGCCCACCATTTTCCAAATTTGGGAAAAGGTTCCTAAATGGCTTACCTCAAGAAATCCGATTACAGTCTCAGAATTTCAATTGTTCACCTGGATGAAATACTAACTCAAGCGGCGCTTACATCAACATTAACAGTAGATCAGGTCCGCGATAACGCAGAGAATTTAGCCTACGCCGAAATAAAGGCATGGCTTTCCGCCAAATATAAGATAACCGAAGAACTGGCCATTGATTCCGCGTCTACCTCGCGCAATGCCCTTGTGATGAAGTGGGCAATTGACATATCCCTTTACACGATTCATTTCACGGTCAACCCGCGCGACGTTCCAGAGATACGGGAGAAGGCCTATAAGATGGCCAAGGAAGAACTTGAAGCCTCGCGCGATGCAACGTTATTGCCGGGCCTTGCTCAAAAGGATACGTTCTATACCCGCCACCTGCTCGGAAGTCAGGAGAAATTTACCTCGAAAGAATTTGACTTAACTGAGTTTGAATGAGTGACCAACTACCATTATTCAAAGATGCCTTGAAGTACCAGGTCGAAGTAACCCCGCGTGCCTCCTATGAAATGGTCAAGGCTACCAAGAAAAGCCCTATAAAATACATTCTTGAACAGCAGAAGTTCCGGACGCGCGAAGACCTGCGCACGCTCAGGCTTGCAATTGAGAACGCCGAGAACATTATAAACTATAACCGCGAGGATCTTCATCGGATTTACCGTGAGTGTATGCGTGATCCCAACCTTTCAGGGCAATGGGAATCTCGCAAGATGAAGACCAAAGAGAAAGAATTCAAAATCCTACAACCCGGAGGCAAAGACGAGAATGAAAAGCTAACCAAGGTTCTGGAAGCCTCCTGGTTCATGGATTGGATTGACGCCTGCCTTGATTCAAAACTGTGGGGTTTCACAATGATGGAAACAGGCCCACTACTGGAGGGTATGTTTTTAAATTATCAGGTAGGAATAAAATATTACGATCCCATCAACATCATTGACCGCGACAACGTAAAGCCTGAACTCGGAATCATTACTAATATGCCTGGGCAGAATACAGGAATAAGTTTTTCAGATCCCAGGTTCACCGATCAACTCATGTTTGTGGGTAAGACGCACGACTTTGGCATCATGTATTCGCTTGTAAAATACATTCTATTCAAAGACAACTGCCTTGCAAACTGGAGCGAATGGGCTGAGGTGTTTGGCATGGATAAGCGTATAGGCAAAACCGATACAGATGGAGAGGACCGGACGCGGTTCATCGAAGCAATAAAAAACCTTGGCACTAATGCCTATGGTGTGTTCACAAAGAATGATGAAGTTGAATTCATGGGCACTCAGCGCACGGACGCTTTCAAGGTTTATTATGAGCTCAATCATTACATAGACGAGCAGGTCGCCAAACGTATCTGGGGGCAGGACGTTGTTACAAACAATACCGGCAGGGTTGTTGGTGAAACCGGCGAGAATGTGGCCAATATGTACGGCGACAACGACGCTAAGTTTATCAAACATCTTGTTAACACGCGGCTTTTCCCCTTCATGGAGAACCTCGGCTTTAATTGGGAGGGTTGCTCTTTCGATTGGGATACGACCGAGAAAGTGCCATTAAAAGACAAAGCGGAAATCGACGCAAAGATCGCAACAATGGGTTTTGAAATTGATCCTAAATATATTACTGACACCTACGGCGTACCTGTCAAAAAGAAAGAACTTGAACCCGCCACCACACCACTGCAAACAGCTAAAGAGCTAAAAAACCTTTATGCTGGCATGGATTAAAAAACACCTTACCGTTCTAAATGTCGAGAAGGTCGACCCGATTCCCAACCTGTCCAACCTGTTTAATGAAAGCGAGATCGAGTTTTACACGCTGGCAGTCTATAACCGGATCATAACCAAAAACAATTTAAACCTTGGCTATCATTACAAGGTAGGCCACCTATTGGAGCAGGCGCTTTATGAGGGTTGGGGTTATGACCTAATGCAGGTACCATTCACATCAAGTGAGTACGAAGTCTTGCAGGGGTTGCGCCGTAACATCTATGTTTTCTCAGCGGCAAAACAATATTCACAGGTTCGTGAAATGAGCCAATTTATTAATATCGCTGGACAGCAATCAACCTTCGGAGAGTTCAAGAAATTAGCTGATAAGGTCTTCTCAACATACAATAAAACTTATCTCAAAACCGAGTATAACACAGCCATAAAGCAGAGCGAATCAGCAAAGCAATGGACACTATTTGAGGATGAAAAAGAATCCTTGCCCATGCTCAGGTTTCACACGCAAGGAGACGCGCGTGTAAGGGATGAACATGCTATCCTTAACGGTATTACCAAGCCCGTGGTAGATCCGTTTTGGAATACGATGATACCCCCACTAGCTTGGAATTGTCGTTGCTTTGTTACCCAGCATGGTAAGTATACCAAAGAAACTGGAGAGACTCCAGAGATACCGTGGGGAGAAAAGGAATATCCCAACGTTTTCAAAATGAACCCTGGAAAGGATAAGCTGATTTTTAACCCAAAGTTTCATCCTTACTTTCAAGTGGCGCGTGGCGACGCGGAGTTCAGGGCTAATAATTACAACATGCCACGGCTATGAGCAAGTTTAATTTTCATAAGATCGCCGGAAGGATGAAAGCCGAGCTACAGGTTGTTCTCGACAAGATGGCCAATAATGCCGTGAATCATTTCAAGGTGGACAACTTCAATGCTGAAGCGTTTATTGACGAAGCCCCCAAGCGTTGGGCGCGACGAAAACAACCCGACCCCGGCAGGAGGCTATTAGTGAAAACGGGAAGGGGCCGGCAAAGCATAAAAGTATTGTCCCGTAATGGGAATACGCGCAAAGTTGGTACATTAGTACCATATATGGCATTGCACAATACGGGGACCAGAACACTACCTAAGCGGCAAATGATAGGCAAATCCAGACGGTTAGAGCGTATAAATCATAGGTTGGTGTTACGTTTCTTGAAGAAATACAGCTAATGAAGGCCTTTTTCAACTACATCAAAACCCGTATTGAAACGCGCATACCCACGCTGAAAGTCCACCTTTTCAATGACCAATTTAATAAAGCTGACATCGACCGAACTGAGCAAGCCATTATTTACCCTGCCTGTTACGTGGAATTCATTATTAATGAGGTCAATAACTATTGCCTTGGCATTAAGGACTATTTTCTCATCGTAAGATTTAGGTTTGGGATCGTTTCTCACAAACACGAGCGGCTTGAGACGTTCGACTTCTGCGACCTCTTTTACCAAGCCATTCACCTTATGCGCCCCACGGATGCCTCGGGGTTAATATTCACCTCCTTTCAGGAAGTTACACCTGAGTTCGATGAGGATCATAAAAACGTAGATAGACCCTACATTGACTACCGAACGCGATACCGCTCCACGGTGGCCTATAATGTGGGTACGGCAATCACTCCGGTAAACCTGGAGATAGATTTTTTTTTGAATGAACCAATTCCATCGGGTGGAATATTTGATGATACGTTTCCTAAACCTCCTTTTGAATAAATGGCACGCACACTGGAAGTAATAAAGGCGGAAATGAAAGCCAAGATCAGGACATACCCTGAGCTAGACGCCTATCTTTTTCCTGAAGATGGCGGCTCGCAAGTATCTGTTTTCAACTTGATTATATTTACAGTAGCCGCCGCGTTGTATACTTTAGAGGTAATGATTGATATTTTACAGTCTACCATTCAAGGTATTGCTGACAGCGCCCCAGCGGGAAATGCCAAATGGGTACAGCGGCAGATACTAAACTTTCAGTATGGTGATGTGGTGATACTAACAGACTTTGTTCCTGGTTACGACCCGGTGGATGAATCGGCTCGAATTATAACGCGGGTGTCAGTTAAGGAATTAGGATCAGGGATAGTGGCAATTAAAGTAGCGAAAGGAGTAATTCCATCACTTGGTCCATTGACAGGCCCGGAGCTTTCGGCGCTGACGGATTACTACTACGGAACTGCTACAACGGAAGGGATAGGGTTCGCTGGGGTGCGTGCTTCATTTGTTAACCTGGAACCCGACCGAATGAGAGTAGAGGCAACAGTATATTTTCTGGGTCAATATATTGAGGCCGACGTCAAAGCGGATGTCATAGCGGCCATAGATGAATTCTTTGCAACCTTTCAGGATGTAGCCTTTGACGGTACGGTATTCATGATAAAACTCGTGGATGCGATCCAGGCTGTCCCAGGAGTTAGTCGTGTGGTGCTTACCGATATAAAGGCGCGGATGGAGTCTGTGGCGCTTGGCTCCGCGACATCCATTGATGTGCAGGGCTATTACACAACCGTGGCGGGGTACTTGATCTCCGAGGACACAGCAAGCAACACATTGACCGACACGTTAACCATGCAGGAGGAAAGTGTATGAGTTTGTTTGATGCTATTTGGGACACACAGGTATTAAAGCTACTTCCTCCAGTAGTTAGGTCGGCGGATTTCTCCGAGGTAGACGACGACTTTAAGGTGGGAGATCCCGAAAATCAGTATATCCATTACCTGATTGAATCCTCACCCGGAGCATGGAAAGAGTTTCCACCTATAGGGGTAGGGATATGGCGGTTTTTACAAGGGACACAAAGTCCGCAGGAAGTTCAACGGGCGATAAGGGTGCAATTACAAAACGATGTTTTTCCCCGACCAATGGTAGACGCCAGGCGGTTCCCGACAATAATCGTTAACAGTGTGGTGGTAGAGTTATGAAAGATATTTTACTTATCAAGAATGGAGTAGGTGCTACGCTTCACAAGTTTATAACGGCGTTGCTGGAACCACTACAAACACAGACCAACGCGATGAAAGCGTTTGAAGCCCAGGAGGTGAAGCGCTCAACGTGGAATGGACAAAAGATAGTATTACAAGCGGCGCTAAATGATTTGTTCGGGATCACCTCAGCGCCATTTATTATTATTGAAACGAATCAGGACATTGGACAGAACACGTATTTCTATGAACAAAGTGAGCTTGTACCTGTGTATTTTTCTGAACAGGTAGAGAATGATCCGGTTTATTTCTTTGAAGATTCAGAACCACCGACCATAGACTATGATTTTAAGGTATTGATCCCTGTAGGCATTCATACCGTAGAGCTTGAACGGCAGGTAAGGGCACAAACGTATTTATACAAATTAGCAGGGCCAAAGTTTATAATTTTAACGTATTAATAATTTTAAGGTACACGCACTATGAAAAAGATTGTAAGTGCAACAGATCTCGGCGGAGCACCATTCTTCAAGAATGATATGCGCGAAATATTCAACGCTGAGTTGTGGGACGTCATTGAAGGGATATTATCTCAGCATGACGCCGACACACAGGGTGTTATTATTTCTGGTTGTGTGTTATCAGCTAATGCCGCCAACTTCGACATGACTGCCGGGATCGTATATCTTAACGGAGAGTTTATGCGCATTGCGGCGGCGACTAATCAAACGTTCAACAAATTTATTCAGCCGTCTACACCAACAACAGAATCAAGAACATTTGCCGACGGAACCACACACAACCTTACTGAAACAAAAGGTGCGGAGTTGGGTGCCTCCACGCCGGGGGCCGGGCAATACATTACAATAGCCAACCTGACAGCACCAGACTCGCGACGAATTCGTTTGATGGCCGGAAACATTTCTTCCGACGAAGTTGACAGCTCAATAATGACACATGAGGTCTATTCCCCAACGACTGATGTGGATACCATGTTTGCGCCTGGAATTCAATTTATAATCCATACTGCAGCTAATGCTCCTAACGCCACGGCTGGCAACAAATGGATAGTATTGATCTCACACAATGAGAATAACGGCGGATTCGTTCAGCTTGCGTTTTGTACGGTGGGCACCAATGCAGGTGATATATTCGAACGCACTTATGCATCTCCATCCGGACCTTGGGGATCATGGTCGACCATCAACACATAAAAATATTTTTTTAGTCCCAATTTGTTTTTATCAATCCTATTGTGGTAATTCATCCCAGAATTGGACGAATTACCAGAAATGGCCAAGTATCCAGCGTTTCAGCGTGAGTTTCACTACACCAACGAGATTGGAAACAATGATGTTTACATGCTATTGGGCCTACCTATCGGCCAACCATCTTCAAAACAACCACGGACAATCATAGGCGCCGTCTTCGCCGAAGAAATGTATTTCTGGCGGTCACAAGGCAAAAACATTTGTGTAAAAATCAATTGCCCCGGTGGTAATATTTTGGATGGGTTCTCTATTATCGACGCCATCCGTCAGACCGGCGCCAAAACCCAAAACATAGGTATTGCAGCCTCAATGGGATTAAACATCCTACTATCAGGATCGCACCGATCAGGCTATGAGTACAGTAAGGGAATGATTCACGGTCCTCAAGGGTCGGATAAATCAATGGTCGACATGATGCGCGACTCACTGTCAAACCTACTTCAAAAACTCTCAAATTTTACTAAGCACCAAGTGGAGGACATGCTTAAAGAGGATGCCCCTGACACGTGGCTTACAGCAAAGGAAATGAAAACCAAAGGGCTGATCGACGAGGTCATTCCAACAGAGGTGGAACTTCAGGGCGAGGAAAAAGATCCGTATGCCCTTTACGCAGTTTATAACCAACTAATCGAAAAAGAAATGGCAAAAGAAAATGAAGGTGATGCCCTGAAGATCATTGCTGACGTTCAGGCAAAACTCGAAGCAAACACGACGGCAATGACTGCCAAGGATACTGAAATCGCAGACCTTAAAGCGAAACTGAAAGCAAAAGAAGACGCTGAAAAATTGGCCGTGCAGGCCGCAGGTAAGGCGATTGTCGAGGCAGCAATCAAGGACAAGAAACTTTCCGACAAGGCAGAACTCAAAGATCAGTTTGTCAAGATGGCTGTCGATTCACCGGAAGCATTCAAGGCAATGCTTGACAGCAAGGTAGCGCAACGCTCTTCGGTTGTTGCCCATATGAAGGCTGAAGGCGCTGAAGTTGTGGAGGAAGAAACCTATGAGTTTCTCGCCAACAACGACACTAAAAAGTTGTATGACATGATGGATAATGATCCTGAGAAATACACCAAGCTCGTGGCCAAATGGCAAGAAAAAGAACGCAACAAAAAAATAGCATAAAGACATGGCAGCAGAACTTTTAACCCGCCTTTTCACAAATGAAATCGTCCCGAATCTATTCCCATCCACGGGGTTCATGACACGGGCAAAGCGTGACGACGACAAGGTCAACAACAACTCAGTTGAACTTCAAAACGCTGGTGCGGTGCCAACGGTTGAGGTAAACCGTAACGTGTTGCCAGCTCCAATAAATCAGCGCACGGACGTCCCACACAATTACGAAATGGAGGAATTAACGTCTGACCCAACGTTGCTACGCAACCTGGAAACCCTTATTGAAATGGGGGGCATGAACAAACGTGCCGATATTCTCAAAGATCATATTCTTGCCATACGCGAGAAAATGGCAAAGCGTGCCCTTGTAAAATGGGCCACGGGCGTAACGGTTAAAATTCCGACAACAGGCGCAACCCGTGCCGTGGAAAGCAAAAACGGCGTGCAAACAGGTAACCGCGCGTCGGTTGCAATCGCTGACCTTGTGAGTGTTCAGCAGATTTTCCACAAAACCGATGTATTGCCAGAAAACGAGGATCTAATGGGCGTAGCGGTAATTCCCTACTCCATGAAATCGGACTTGCTCAAAATAGCACAGTTCACCGATTCGGAGAAAGCCGGGCCGGGCCGTAATGGCTTGCCTTCGGGTGTGTTGGCTCGTGCAATGGGCTTCGATTGGTATGTAAGAAGTGAGGCTATCACGCTCAACACTTCCGACGTGCTGGTAGCTGAAGGTGCAGCAGAAGCAGCATCAGACCAAAACGCCGCAGTCTTTTACAGCCCTAACTATGTGCGCTTGGCGCAAGGTGCAACCCGCGTGGATGTATCAGAATACAGACCTGAGTTGTATGGACATATCATGTCAGGGCTGGCAATGTTCGGCGCTGTCGCCGCTCGTAACGACAAAAAAGGAATCGCTATACTATTTGAAAATAACATCTAATGGCAACGACAACAACAGCAACGATCAAACACCCTTTCGGGTTAGCGGATCACCAACAACCGGCTCACGCAACAACTCAAGAGGTTGCTATAACCAATAACCTCACAATTTTTGAGCCTGCCATTGCCACAGCAAACGTGACGATGAACGTCACGGTGGACAGTGAGGTAAAAAAGGGCGCTTTGCTTTTAGTGAAGTTCAAAACAACAGGAACTGAAACGTTGACTTTTGGAACTGGCATTGAAGGGGTTCTTATTACCGGATCTGCTGGTAAGACCAGAACAAAGCTTTTCATGTATACAGGGACAAATTTTGATGCCATCAGCTTCGTTGAATTGATCGACTAATGACTAAGAAAAAGCAAGGGGAAGACGAAAGCCAGGCTGAAGAGTTTTCCACAGAAGAATTTCTTAAAGCTGAACCCGTAGAAATTGGCGAGACAGTACAAGATGCCGCTCAGGCTGTTGAATTCGTGCGTCAAAATTACAGCGTTCCCGAAACTGTGGGCATTGTCCACGTCACCGAAGACAAGCAAGTATTTTACAAATACAACGCGGCGAGAATTTACGCCCAGGAAAAAAAGGTTAAAATCTTTACCATCAAATGGGATTAAGCCAGTTAACGATCAACGTAGGGCAGTCCGGGCTTGGGCGAAGGGCGCCCAACCAGGACAAAATATCTGGTATCATCTTCTATGACAGCAGTCCTCCAGCTGGTTTCTCTTCCGTTAATAAGCAAAAAGTATTTTCATTGGCTGAAGCTGAGGCGCTGGGGATCACCGTTGCGGCGAATCCAATCGATCATTATCACGTATCTGAATATTTCCGGATTCAACCCGAGGGTGAATTGTGGATAGGATACTTTCCTGTCCCCGCTCCTTACGCATGGGCTGAAATATCGCCCTTTATTCTTTTCGCGGGTGGTGAGATACGACAACTAGCCATCTATGCCGGGGCGGAAACATTTGCCACCTCTCAGGCTACAGCTATTCAGGCTATAGTCGAGGGACTTGATGCTGCCTACCGGCAGTTTTCGGTATTGTTTGCCGCCAATATGGAGGCCATCACGCCAGTTTCAGGTTGGTCTAGTGTGGGCGATCTACGCGCATTAACCGCAGAGAAAGTAACGGTGGTAGCCGGTCAGGATGGCGGCGGTGTAGGGGCGGCGTTGTACGCAGCTCAATCGCAATCGATCACTTGTATCGGTGCGGCACTGGGAGCGGTTTCCAAATCCAAAGTAATGGAGTCCATCGGCAACCCCGCGAACTTCAACGTAAGCGACGGCACAGAACTAGAGATACCCGCACTAGCTAACGGCGACCTTATCAGCGCATTGACAAGCACAGCGCTTGGAGGAATAAAGGATGATGGCTATTTGATTTTGCGGAAATATACTCCCGACTTGTCAGGATCATATTTCGAGCGCTGTCCTACAGCGGTTGCAGCGACGAACGATTTTGCGTGGATAGAAGTAATGCGCATGGTGGATAAAGCCATTCGTGGGATCAGAACAAAACTTATTCCTCAACTGAATAGCACTCTGTACTTGGACGCCAACGGCAAGTTAAGCGCTGATACGGTAGGATATTTTCAGGATCTGGGCCAGGATGTACTCGATGACATGAAAGCCGACGGTGAGATTTCAGACGGTGTGTGTCTGGTTGATCCCACACAAAACGTACTGAGTACCTCAACGCTGACGGTATCTGTTCAGATCATTCCGGTAGGCATTGCAGAGACAATAGTAGTAAACATTGGTTTAACGACTTCAATATGATTGCTTCAACACCGCCTCTTATCAATGGGGTTTCATATACACACGCTGAGGTTGTTGTGAACATCCTGGGGGCGCCTGTTATTGGAGTGACGGCAATCAAATACTCCGACCCTCAAGAGATTACTTTGAATCACGCCACCGGACATAAACCTACATCGCGTGGGTTCGGAACGGTGACCCCGGAAGGAAGTATAACCTTGACGATGGAGGAAGTTGAAAGACTTTCGCAAGCGGCACCTTCCGGACGCATTCAAAACATTCCGGATTTTCCGATAGGGGTAAATTTTGCTACCGAAGACGGAAAGTTCACACGTCACCGACTAATCAAGGTCCGGTTCAAGGGACGGAAAACGGACTCACAAGTAGGCAACTCACAAATCGAGGAAGAGCTTGAATTAAGCATAGCGGATATAGCATACAAATAATATGGAAGCAGCCTGGAAACTGAAGATTCCTGTTTCCCGAAACGGGGAATTTCTCAATTATGAACTTCGCGAACTCGGTATAGATGAGTTCATGGCTGTTCAAACACTGGTTGAAAAAAAGAAATGGATTGAGGCGTTCATACTGTTCCTGAACTCTACTAAGGTGGGGGGTGATGAGGTGAGCAAGTTGAAAGAGGAGTTTGATAAAAATAATATTATACCGTTCGTCTTTTGCATGAAGACTATAACGGAAATACTAGAACCAGTTCAGGGGGAGTTAAAAAAAAATTAGCGGAATATGAAATCCCGGTCCAATGGGATAAAGGCCACATCGTACTGGAAGATATCTCGACGCCGAACGGGTTAGCGCAAGTAAAAGCTCTAATCCGTTTTTATTTCCACGTGGATCGTGACGGCTTTGAGCAGATCGCCAAAGATTGGGGGCAGTTGAAATATGCATTGCAGTTCGATGGCAAGTTGAAGATTGAAGAGGTAAAGAAAGGATAAAATGCCTGAAGCCAGTTATATCGTCCGACTCGTTGATAAGTTCTCTTCTCCATTAGCAGCCATAGAGGGGAAGATGAACCGTTTTGAATCTAGCCTGAACAGTTTGGGCGGAACGATAGCAACTGTTTTTGCCGCTGATAAATTACTGGATTTCGCCACAGCAGCATTCGACGTCACTCGCGAGTTTACCAATATGCGCGACGCCATCACGTTTGCTTCCGGAGATAATGCTACCCGGAATTTGCAGTTCCTTGACGATGAAATTAACCGCCTTGGGCTTGATGTGATGTCAACCTATAAAGGGTTTAAGACTTTTCAGGGTGCCCTTATGGGAACAAGCCTGGAGGGTGAAAATGGACTTGAAATATTCCAAGCTGTTTCAGAGGCGGCGACGGTGATGAAACTGTCCGCCGAGCAAACCGAGGGTACTTTTCTGGCTTTAGGCCAAATGATCTCCAAGGGTAACGTACAGGCTGAAGAATTACGGGGGCAGTTAGGGGAACGGTTGCCTGGTGCCTTCCAGATCTTCGCGCGCTCATTAGGAGTATCGACCGCACAACTTAACAAGATGCTCCAAAATGGGGAGGTGATAGCAGAAAAAACATTGCCATTATTCGCCCAGGAATTACGAAAGACATTTTCCCCTGGTGTTTTGTCAGCGCAACAAAGCTTTAACTCAAACTGGAACCGATTCAAAAACTTCCTTACCAATATTAAACTCACTATTGGCAATCAGATCATTCCGGTAATGAATGAATGGATTCAATTAATACCGCAGTTAGATTTTTCTCTTCTCCTGAATCCACTAAATGCGCTCAGCGATCAGCTCAGTGGGCTATGGGATATTGTTAAGCCTTTATTCAGTGTGTTTGGAAGTGATGCACAAGACGTCTTTCATAATTTCTCCACTGGGGTAGCGGTGGCGGCTGGATCAATTGGATTCCTAGCGCTGGGGATACGGGAGTTGATCCAGCTAATGATTAATTCAGTGCCAGTGATCGACGGTTTTGTTCAGGCGTTGGTGGGTGGATTAACACAAGACTACGGCAAGATGGCAATGGGTATTGCTAAGGTACAAACCAGCGCTGCAAAACTAACCGATGATTTTAAAAGCATGGCTGATGAGTGGATGAGTGAGCAGGAGAAAATATTTACCAACCTGTTTTATGGATCAGGCTTTAAGTCGAGCAAAAGCGGGAGCACTACGTCAGGTAATTTTTCCGGGACAATGGGGGCATCCGGTGCAAAGGCGACTGGCAAAGAGGCGGGCGTAGAAAAGATTCAATCCGGTACGCGCAACGTGACCCTCACCATTAATAAACTTATTGAGACCATAAACTTTACTAAGTCCCTGGAGACAAGCGAGGCACAGGCGACCGATATTATAAGGAGAGCTCTGCTAACAGCGGTCAATGACGTAAACATAGTAGCCCAATAAATGCCAAAAGATTTTATTATACCACCCCAGCTACCCGCGCTGAATAGCAATTTCTTTCCAAGGTACTTTTTTACCCCTGATGAAGAGGACGAGCCCATTGCAACCTCTTACCTGGGTACGCCGGTATATTCAAATC
>DATHIE010000122.1:0-2703 GCA_035316905.1 Chryseolinea sp.
TTCTTCGAGACCGCCATGATGAGCATGTCCGACTGGCAAGGCTCATGGGTCACCGATTCAAACGACATTCATCTCAAGCCAGCGCCTTACTTTCGAAAAACCTTTGTGCTTTCAAAAAGAGTCAAAAGCGCCCGTCTCTACATTGCAACTGCCGGACTATCTGAAGTTTTTTCTAACGGTCAACGGATCGGCGATCATCGTTTGGATCCTACATATACCCGGTTTGACAAACGTAACCTTTATGTAACCCATAATATAACATCACTTTTAAAAGACTCCCTAAACGTAATTGGTGTATTACTTGGAAATGGATGGTACAATCATCAGTCGACCGCAGTATGGGATTTTCACAAGGCCAAATGGCGTAGCCGACCCCGCTTCCGTTTGAACCTCCGGATCGTATATGAGGACAATTCCGTTGAAACTGTCGTCAGTGACGAAACATGGAAAACCTCGCTAAGTCCGATAATTTTTAATAGTATCTACACCGCCGAACATCATGATGCAAGGCTTGAACAAAATGGTTGGAACACATCGACATTTGATGACAACAGTTGGCGGGACGCTATTAAGGTTTCCGAACCATCTTCCAGGCTCGTTGCGCAGGTGTTGCATCCCATCAGAAATGTGGAAGAAGTAAAGACCAGGACCTTCAGGAAAGTAAGCTCACAAAAGTACATCTACGACCTGGGCAGAAACATCTCAGGAGTGACAAAGTTAACGGCAAAGGGTGCTAAAGGAACGACCCTGAGAGTGACACACGCAGAACAGCTTGATAGTGTCGGCAATATCGACCTGTCAAACATAGACGTTCACTATCGCCCTACCGACGACAGTGATCCGTTTCAGACTGATATTTACATACTGGCAGGCGACGGAGAAGAAACATTCATGCCCTATTTCAACTACAAAGGGTTTCAATTTATTGAAGTTACAAGCGACAGGCCCGTCGAGCTTAGTGCGGAAAGCCTTTCGGGATACTTCATGCACAGCGATGTACCGAAAGCAGGAAGTATCACGAGCTCAAATGAAACCGTGAACAAGATCTGGGAAGCGACAAACAACTCTTACCTTTCAAATCTTTTCGGTTATCCAACGGATTGTCCACAGCGTGAAAAGAATGGATGGACAGGCGATGCGCACATTGCAATCGAAACCGGGCTTTATAATTTCGACGGGATCACCGTTTACGAAAAGTGGATGGCTGATCACCGTGATGAACAAAAACCCGACGGCGTATTGCCTTCGATCATACCTACATCCGGCTGGGGTTATGAGTGGGGCAACGGTCCGGACTGGACCAGCACCATCGCCATCATTCCCTGGAATATTTATTTGTTTTATGGTGATCCAAAATTGTTGCAGGAGTGTTATGAAAACATAAAACGATATGTTGATCACATTGATTCAATGAGCCCTAGCGGACTTACAGACTGGGGTTTAGGTGATTGGGTTCCCGTGAAATCGGTTACTCCAAAAGAAATGACTTCTTCAATCTACTATTATGTAGATGCAACAATACTATCAAAGGCGGCGAAGTTGTTGAACAAGAACGATGACGCAGCGAAGTATTCGGCGCTTTCTAAAAAGATCGCGGACGCAATCAACACAAAGTACCTAAACAAGGAGAAAGGAATTTATGGGAGCGGTTTACAAACCGAACTAAGCGCCCCATTGTATTGGGGGATTGTTCCCGAGGATGTGAAAGAGAAGGTTGTTAAAAACCTGGTATCACGCGTCAATGCCGACAACGATCACATTGATGTAGGATTGCTGGGAACGAAAACTATCCTGAATGCACTAAGCGAAAATGGCCATGCTGACCTCGCGTTTAAGGTAGCATCACAAGAGACTTTTCCCTCATGGGGTTATTGGATAAAAAATGGCGCAACTACGCTGTTCGAGAACTGGCCTATAGCTGCCAAGAGCGACATTTCGCGAAATCACATCATGTTCGGCGAAATTGGTGCGTGGATGTACAAAGCGTTGGGTGGTATTAAACCAGATCCTGAACATCAGGGACTCAGCAACGTTATTATCCAACCAAATTTTGTACAAGGATTGAATTCATTCAGAGCCACTCACGACGGACCGTATGGTGAAATCATTTCAGAATGGAAAAGGCAAAACAATAAGATACAACTTAACGTCACAATACCTCCCAACAGCACGGCGACACTTTATCTATCAGGAACGAAAGTCATCGACAAGAAAACAGACGCCATGTTAGATTCACAGGAGGACGAAAAGAAAGCGTCGCAGTTTATCGTTTTACTTTCGTCAGGAGCGCATGAGTTTGAGATTGAACAATAGACATAATTGAATATTTTTTAAACGTAGAAAAACATTGGTATCAGAAGGGTATTCGGGCAGGATTGAAACGGAGACGAAGGATAGAGAACGGTTTTTTCTCAGTGTATTCTTTTTTCTTTCAGGGGTTTGTTTTGCAACCTGGGCGTCGAGGATTCCCACAATCAAAACAGATTTCGGTTACAATGAAGCGGAACTTGGGACAATACTTTTATTTATGCCCATAAGTTCTCTTTTAGGTCTGCCGCTTTCAGGGTGGCTGATTTCAAAGTACGACAGTCGGAAACCGATGACTGTAGCTTTCATTTTGCTGGGAATATCTTTATCTCTGATAGGCTTTTCGACCAGTACATTCACGCTGGTACCATCGATCTGTCTTTTCTCGTTCAGTAT
>DATHIE010000123.1:0-5851 GCA_035316905.1 Chryseolinea sp.
ACTCCGGGCAAACCCTCGGCAACCTCTTTCATTCGTCGGACTATTCTTTGGTGATGTTCAGGCTCAACAAAATTCAGGACATCGGTACCTATCAAATTTTGCGACTTGTCTGCACCCAGAATTAAGTGTGCTTGAGTATTAGCGAACAACAGCTTTCCTTGTTTGTAAATCGCAACACCTATAGGCAAGCGTTCAACTAGCGCCTGGTACCGCGACTCGCTTTCTTTCGCAGTCTCTTTTCGTTCCGTAATATCCTGTATAATTCCTCTGCGATGAATGATACCTTCGGAATTCAAGGTGTGATTAGAGCGGATCTCTACCCATTTTACTTTGCCTCTAACGATCATCCTGCCTTGCCAATTCCATTCGGACCCTGCTCGTTCAGCATTAACCGATGTCTTAGTAAGGTCATTTAAGTCATCCTTATGCACAATGCTATCCATTAGCGTAGCATCATGCATTACATCTGAAGACGATAATCCTAGGATTGAAAGGCAAGCTTCACTTATGAAATTGAAACGCCTTGTCCCGTCGGGATGGATGGAATATTCATAAATGACTGCTGGCAAATGCCTAATAAGATCCTGCATATTCTAGTTAAAAAGCAATACTAACCTCAAACTCCAACAGGGCCTTTACGAATGGTTGTTCTCCTAAATTCCGAAAGATAATTTATCAGGGTAATAAAACAAGCAGTCCAAATGTCTTTTCTGACAGATCGACGAGAGCAAAAGTTGATAGTTGCAACATGCAACTTTGCCCTTGAGAGATTATTGGTTTGAAATTCCAGAAATAAAATATGACAGAGATGGCATTTTCACAACGAAGATATTTTGCTCCGCTACAAGAATGATCTATCAGCGGACCGTCATCTTTCTAAGCCAATATCTTGCCTCGCGCATTGACTCAAAGTATTTCACTGTCATTACCGGTGTGTGTTCAGTCATTTCTTTAATGGTGAGTTGTGTGAACTTATTCTTCGGCATAACAATGGCCAGATAGCGAACTCCCGCCTTTTCCATTTCAGGCATAACCATGGTCTTGAAGTGCTCTACATCTTCATCTAACACTGGTCCTGCCGTCCGGCTATCCGTGAGCATATGTAGCTTGGGATAATTCCTTATTTGTTCGCGCATTAGCTCCAGGCGTTTCGTTTGAACAAATTGATAGTGTTCGCTGTAACGCGGAATGCCGTTCAACGTTAGTTTGACGCATGGTATGGTTTCGTCGAGCTCAATGGTCGCGTACTCATCCTTAAAAAAAGGCTTTACCATGCTGTCATCCCTTTCTGTCAATTGATAGCTCTTCATGGCCCGTATTACGAAAATTTGCTAGTTGAGGCCGAAACTGTAAAAAATTAAGTTACATTAGGAAACGATAGGAACCAAAACGTAAACTATTATTTTACGTAAACGTCCATATGGAAACCGTAGAGATAGGCCAAAAAATCAAAGAAGTCTTTGATGAGCGCAATATGAAGCTCATGGAATTTGCCGACGAGCTCGGGACCGTACGCCAAAATGTGTATCGAATCTTCAAAAAAAGGCACGTGGATACGGGTCTCTTGCTCAAGATTTCACAAGTGCTCCATCACAATTTTTTTCAATACTACGTGGCACAACCAGGTGAGGTCGACGAAAAGATCAGAGCAATGAGGTCAGAAACGGATGACTTCCAAAATCAGCTGGAGTTATCAAGAAAAGAAATTGACTACTTGAGGAAGATCATAAAACTCATGGAAGAAAAGGCCGAATTGGTTCAACAACTAGGAAAAGATATCCTGGTGGCTCCATGAAATAGAGAAAACTATTTTTCCTCGAAGACGTGCACAGAGGTCTTTATGAAACCACCATAGAACGACGTTGTGCTACGCTGTGTAAACCCTGCCCGTTCAAGCTGGCGTTGCCAATCGGGTAAATTCCTCGCCTCTATCGCGCAGGTCCATCGAAAAAAACGATACATTAAAAAAAGCAAAAACCGCTGCCACCACGAGCGATCTACAAAGTCAGACACCAGAAGTTTGCTACCCGGATAAACACATTTCTGTATATACGTCATCGCTTCGTCCAAAGAGCTTGAGGTAAAAACATCAAAATAAAAATTTGTTATCACTGCGTCGAAGTATGTGTCATTGTACTGTTGCAGATTCTTTTCCGTGCCGTGAATAAAAAGAATTTCAGCATTCGATAAATCGCTAAATCGTGCCTTGGCTATCTCAAGCATCTTTATCGAGGACTCCACGTACCACACAGTGCAGGTAGGATTTGCTTTCATTATCTCAGCGAGCAGCCATCCAGTTCCTCCACACAGAATTAACACCTTCGACCCCGGCGGAATTTCGTCCAAATATTCGATTTGACAGCGTCTGATACTGTCGCCAAATACCAATCGAGCGAGTGAATCGTAATAGGGCGCAATCCAGTCAAATCCACCCGGCATCTTTGTCATATTAATAGCAAGTATATCACAGGCACTAAAAAAACTGCATCTCCCAGAAGTCTATAGTAATCTTTCTTTGCAAGTGATTCCCTATAAATAAAGATCATCAGCAACATTAAACCCATGCATCCTACTATCAAGGAAGGCATCAATAACGTTTCCGTTATAAATTGGGTCAAAGTCAGGGCCAGGAGCAACAATAGCAGGAACCAAACGATGCCTCTTGTTGTGGCCTCGCCAGCCTTCGTTACGAACGAGTATCGTTTGTCCTGTTGATCAAGTTCACGGTCAAACCACGAAAACATGAGAAGGTTTGCGAGGGCGGCAATTAAGAACTGGACGACTAGTAGATAATATGGTGGGCTGAATTTTACGCTCGAGACTGGAACTGAGAGCAACAAAATTCCGCACGTATACAGAATCGCGATGAAAAGCTCTTTAAGAAATTTTAAGGAGCCCTGCACAAGCAAGTACGCAAATACGACAAACGAAAGTGCAACACCCCACGCCAGTACTTGTTGCTTAATAAACATAATGGCAATCACGTCCAGAAACAAAGCGACCGTAGTCAGAATAATCAACTTACGATAATGGACCTGATGAAACCGATGCCGTTCCGTTGATGCCTCGCCCATTATTTTTCTCGCATCGCGAAGATGATCGGCAGTATAAATTATCCAAACCGTGAGGCCAAGCGCGATTAGTCCGAATGGCCTGACACCAACCTCGAACACACGCGCAAAGAACAGCGCACACACAACGGCGCCTGCGACAACGTCGAGACTTAACAAATTGATCAGGCGATATATCCGCATTGGCGAAGACATAAAAAAAGTTTCCCGAGGTCGTCAGGAAACTTAAAGTTATGCTTTTAAGAAATTACGCCGACTTGAGGGCTTCCGCTCCGCCTACGATTTCAAGTATTTCTTTGGTAATTGCCGCCTGCCTTGTGCGGTTATAAGTGAGACGCAGCTCTTTCAGGAGCTCTCCTGCATTCTCGGTTGCTTTGTCCATTGCAGTCATCCGGGCACCGTGTTCAGCCGCATTTGAATCCAGAATGGCCTTGTAGAGCTTTACCTTGAGGGAATTTGGAATAAGCTGTGAAATTATTTCGTCTTGTCCCGGCTGATAAATGTAGTCTACAGGATTTGAAGGAATTGCTTTTGCGTTTTTTTCGAAGACCACAGGCAAAAACTGTTCTGTTCGCAGGATTTGTGTAGCGACGTTCTTAAACTCGTTATAGACTATTTCTACTTTATCGTATTTCCCCGTGCGGAAAGCTGTCATGATAAAGTCAGCAGCAGCGGCTACCTCAGTGAATGAAAGGTGCCCGAGTACTCCCGCAAACTGATTCACGACTTCGAACTTGCGCTTGGAAAAAAATTCAAATGACTTTTTCCCGATAGGCAGTATTGTAACGTTTCCTTTATTGAACTGATTGTTATATTTCTCCTGGATCAGCCGCAATACTCCTTTGAAAACAGAGCCGTTAAATGATCCACACAATCCGCGATCAGAGCTGATAGCAACGATAAGTATCTTTTTTTCGTCCCGCACCTGGCTATACCAGTCATCAGCGTCGTTGGACATTTGAGCGCCGGAAAGATTTTTTAAGATCGCATCAAGCTTGAGTGCATATGGCCGCATCTGCGTAATCTTATCCTGGGCTTTACGCAGCTTCGCCGCAGCAACCATTTTCATTGCTTTTGTGATCTGTTGAGTACTTACAACAGATGTGATGCGGTTCTTTACTTCTTTTAAATTAGCCATACCTTACTACTCACTAAGCTCAAGATGCAAACTTGGTTGCCAGTTCCGTTGCAATTTTTTTGATTACATCAACATCGTTATCCTCAAATTTTCCAGCACGCAGGTTATTCAACACATCGCGATGTGTGGCGCGCAAAAGTTCAAGAAATTCTTTTTCAAATTGTTTAACCTTGGTCACGGGCACTTTGTCCATGAAACCACGGGTGGAAGCGGTGATGATCGCGACCTGTTCCTCAACTGGTACAGGTGCATACTGATCCTGTTTAAGAATCTCCGTGTTCCTTCTTCCACGTTCGATAGTAAGTTTTGTAGCTGCGTCGAGATCCGAACCAAACTTAGCAAACGCTTCAAGCTCGCGGAACTGAGCCTGGTCAAGCTTCAAAGTTCCGGCAACTTTTTTCATTGATTTGATCTGAGCATTCCCGCCTACACGAGACACCGAAATACCAACGTTAATCGCTGGACGGATACCCGCGTTGAATAGGTTCGTCTCCAGGAATATCTGTCCATCCGTAATAGAGATGACGTTGGTAGGAATGTATGCTGACACGTCGCCGGCTTGTGTTTCTATGATGGGTAGCGCAGTTAACGAACCTCCACCTTTTACCAAATGCTTAATGGATGCCGGCAGATCATTCATACTCTGCGCTATCGCGTCGTTGTTAATGATCTTTGCAGCACGCTCTAGAAGCCGTGAGTGAAGATAGAACACATCACCGGGATATGCCTCACGTCCGGGAGGTCTTCTGAGCAGCAACGAAACCTCTCTGTAGGACACCGCCTGTTTCGAGAGGTCATCATAGATAACTAATGCTGGCCTGCCTGTATCACGAAAGAATTCGCCAATAGCTGCTCCTGTGAACGGCGCAAAGAACTGCATAGGCGCGGGATCTGCTGCAGAAGCCGCGACAATAACCGTATATGGAAGAGCTCCGGCTTTCTCCAATGCTGAAGACACGTTTGCAACTGTCGATGCCTTCTGGCCTATAGCCACGTATATACAAAAGACTGGTTCGCCCTTTTCGTAAAACTCTTTTTGATTGACAATTGCGTCGAGCGCGACAGCCGTTTTTCCTGTCTGGCGGTCACCGATGATAAGTTCGCGCTGGCCTCGGCCAATAGGGATCATTGAATCGATCGCCTTTATACCCGTTTGCAACGGTTCGTTTACTGGCTGGCGGAAAATAACGCCGGGAGCTTTGCGCTCCAAAGGCATTTCATAAAGCTGTCCAGAGAGAGGACCCTTACCATCGATTGGGTGACCTAACGTGTCTACAACCCGCCCAAGCATTCCATCTCCAACTTCAACCGAAGCAATTTTTCCGGTGCGCTTTACAGTATCACCTTCTTTAATTCCTTTTGATTCACCAAGTAATACAGCTCCTACGTTGTCTTCTTCAAGGTTCAGTACAAGTGCTTTCAGTCCTGACTCAAACTCGATCAACTCACCTGCTTGTGCTTGTGTGAGTCCGTAGATGCGCGCTACGCCGTCACCAACAGTAAGCACTGTACCCACTTCTTCCAACTGGGCTTCTGTACGTGCTTGTGAAAGTTGCTCACGCAAAATTGCTGATACTTCTTCTGGTCTGATCTCTGCCATGATTCTTTAGAGATTAAAATTCTTTTATGTACGGGTTATGAC
>DATHIE010000124.1:0-19963 GCA_035316905.1 Chryseolinea sp.
ACGGAAAGTATGGCATACCGTCAGGAAACCCTCTTGTCAAAAGCGACAATCCCAAAGCGCTCAAAGAAATATACGCACGCGGTTTTAGGAACCCGCATCGCTTCGCGTGGAGTAGGAAGGGCGATATGTTCGTTGCAAACATCGGTCACCACAATATTGAATCTCTGTACATTATAAAGCCCGGTTCAAACTGCGGATGGCCCATCCGTGAGGGTACATTCTTAATCGACCCGTCTCAGAATATGTTTAACATTTATCCATTGCCTGCGGACGACGCCAAATACAACGTGACTTACCCCGTTGCCGAATACGACCACGACGAGGGCAATGCAATTACTGGTGGATTTGAATATTGGGGAAAGAATATTCCTGAACTGCAGGGTAAGTTCGTCTTTGGTGACATTGTAAAAGGCAGATTGTTTTATGTCGAGATGAACGATCTCAAAGTCGGAAGTCAGGCCACTATCAAGGAATGGCAGGTAAACTTTAATGGTGAGCGTAAGACACTTGTTCAACTTTCAGGTGCTTCAAAAGTAGATGAACGATTTGGTATGGATCGACATGGAGAGCTGTATCTTACGACGAAGCCCGATGGAAAAATTTACCGACTGGTATCAGCGCAGAAGATAAATACCCAGTAAGTGCAGATATTCGTAGCATGTCCTTTCTGAAAATATCCGGGATTACAAAGAACGGCGATGACGGCCCCATATTAAGCGGCGTGACTTTCTCACAGCGTCGCAGTCAACGTATTGCGATAATAGGAGAGACCGGATCAGGGAAAAGTACCCTGCTAAAGATCATTGCAGGCCTGATACAACCCGATGCTGGCGAAGTATTGTTCGAAGACAGGATAATATCCGGGCCCGACGAACAATTAGTGCCTGGTCATCGCGAAGTTGGTTATTTGTCGCAGGACTTTGAGCTTCCTAAATTCCTAAGAATAGAGCAGGTGCTGGAGTACTCTAGAACGCTTTCACATGAAGAAGCGGACAGGATATTTGAAGTGTGCCAGATCGATCACTTATATACCAGAAAGACTGATCATATCTCCGGTGGTGAGCGTCAACGAATCGCCATAGCCAGATTGCTGATCACTAACCCAAAATTTCTGTTATTGGACGAACCGTTTTCCAATCTTGACCGCGGGCATAAAGCCATCTTAAAAACTGTAATTGCTAATATTGAAGCAAAACTTAAGATAGGGATCATCCTTGTGTCTCATGATCCTGAAGACATACTTCCCTGGGCTGATACGATCATCGTAATGAAAGATGGGAGAATCTTGCAGAAGGGTACTGCCGAATCCATTTATCAAAACCCATCCACTGAATATACCGCAGGCCTACTCGGCAACTATACGCTTATCGATCCCAGGAAAAGTATCTTTTCGAAATATCTGGGCGAACGATCAGGACGCAAGAAATTGATGGTACGTCCGGAAGCTTTCAAGATGCACGTTAAGCAAAAGCGAGGTGTCGCGGGAAAGGTTGTTGCCGTCAATTACTTTGGAACTCATGATGAAGCACACATCAATTGTTCCGGTGAAGTAATAATCGTGAATACCCCATCCTTGTTAGTTAAAACGGGTAAAAAAGTTCATGTAATACTTGAGGTCTAGGCCATATCTAATTGAATTAAAGGAGACATATAGCTCTTTCGCAAAGTTTACTTTCCCACAAACGTTAGCATAGGTTTCTCGATTCAAAACAAAGTTTTCACATTGAATTGCAACCTTGGGGCTGTTATTTTGCGTTTAACAAAATTGTTAAACAAAAAAGCCAATGGCCGCTGACGAAATACAAACCGAAAACCTGATCAAGCAAAAAGCTAAGATCCTGTTCTTCCAAAAAGGTTTCCTCAATGCTACCACGCAGGAAATCGCGGATGAAGCCGGCGTTAACAGGGCGTTGATTCATTACTATTTCCGTTCACGCGAACAATTGCTTGATCTTTTATTGCAAGAAACATTGAAGGAGAAGAAAGAGAAAGTAAGGAAGGTGCTCACCTCTGAAATTCCATTCCGTGAAAAAATCGCAAACTTTATCGATACAATAGTCGACTATGGTTTGGCGTATCCATACCTGGATAACTTTATTATTAGCGAAACTGCAAGGAGTCCCGAGAAGGTAGAAGTTTTCTGTTCACTGGACCGTGTAAAATCCAGCGACCTCATTCGTGAGGAGCTTGAGCAAGAAATAAACAACGGCAAGATCGCTTCGATATCCGCTGAACATTTTATGATCAACTTATCTGCATTGTGCAACTATCCACTTCTTGCCAAGGCAGTTCTCCAAACGATTCATGGTATGACGGATGCCGCCTATCGCAAATTTTTGCTTGATCGGAAACAGATCATATATAGAACCATCTTCAACGAAGAAATGCCTGAACTAGTAACCTACAACAAATTAAATCACAACCGCGCATAAGAGATTTTTATGTCATTTAACCGAGCCATTAAATCCATTAGATACTCAGTACTGTTCTCTGGGACAATCTTGTCTTACATCGTCTCTGCTCAAGAAGCCGCTCAAGACAGTTTGCTCCAAAATGCCTCATTGGATAGTGTCGTACAATACGCGCTTGTGCATCAGCCCGCCGTCCAGCAAGCATTGACAGATGAAGAGATAACTGACAAGGTTATAAAAGGAAAGCTTGCTGATTGGTATCCACAGATTAATTTCACTTACAACTATCAGCACTTCACTGACCTACAGTCAAGTGTGATTGGAGGCAACGTCATTCGATTTGGCGTTGAAAATACATCGTCGACACAATTCACCGCTACCCAGAACCTTTTCAACCGCGACGTTTTGTTGGCTAGTAGCACCGCCTCAAAAGTGAGGATATTCGCAAGCCAGAATACAAGCAGAAGCAAAATCGACGTGGTAGTTAACGTGACGAAAGCATTCTATGATATCCTGGCCACGTCGCAACAAATAAAGGTTAGTGAAGAATCGGTCATTAGGCTTCAAAGAAGTTTAAAAGATGCCTATAGCAGGTATACCGCTGGTGTTGCTGACAAGACTGATTACAAACGCGCAACGATCCAGCTAAGCAACACTGAAGCAGCCTTGAAGAGTAATACAGAGTTTCTCAAGTTCAAAGTGGAGTATTTGAAAACTCTTATAGGTTATCCTCCGGATTCAGAATTGACAATTCAGTACGATACTTTACAAATGGAAAGCGAAGTAGCACTTGATACGTTGCAGGATCTCAATTATACAGAGCACATAGACTATCAGCTACTCTACACGCAAAAGGAGTTGCAGGAGGCAAATGTAAAGTACGCGAACTGGGCTCTACTGCCAAATCTTTCCCTCTACGGCGCGTACATATTAAATTATCAGAACAATGAGTTTAGCGAGCTGTATGATAATAAGTATCCCTATTCCTACGTCGGTGCAACATTGGCTTTTCCAATCTTCCAGGGAGGTAAACGCATTTCGAAAATACAGGAGCAAAAATGGACGAGCAAACGATTGGACTGGAGCCTAAAGAACCTGCAGAATGTGCTTAACGCCGAATATACCCGGGCATTAGCTTCTTACAAGAGCAATCTTGCAACGTATCTTGCGCAGAAAGAAAATGTCGAGCTTGCCAAGGAAGTCTACGATGTTATCCAACTTCAGTACAAAAATGGAATACGGCCGTATCTCGATGTGACAATCGCCGAGACTGACCTTAGAACCACGAGAATAAACTATTTCAATGCTCTGTACTCAGTGCTGGCCAGCAAGATGGATGTACAGCGTGCCCTTGGACAAATCAATTATTAATGAAATTACACCAAACCCTATGTCATTAAGTATTCAACACTATTCTTTAATAGCATTATTAACAATAACCGCTGCATGTGGAAAGAAGCAACAGGCTGTGCAGGGGCCACCGGCGGTTGCGGTAGTGACGCACGAGGTGACTGCTGCTGACGTAGCTTTCTATGATGAGTATCCTGCACTGATAAAAGCCCTGAACGAAGTGGAATTGAGGGCACAGGTAAATGGATATATTACCGCGATTCACTTTAAGGAAGGAGAAAGAATAAAAAAAGGCCAGAAACTATATTCAATAGATCAGCAGCAATCGGAAGCAGCATATCAAACGGCTCTTGCAAACCTGAAAGTTCAGGAATCCAACCTGATAAGAGCTGAAAAGGATGTTGAACGTTATCGTGAACTGAATAAGAGCGATGCGATCGCCAAACAGCAGGTTGATTATGCTGAAGCCGCGTATGAAGCTGCTAAAAAACAAGTCGACGCAGCAAAAGCTACTGTCCGGAGTGTTCAAACCAACGTGCGATATTCGACAATCGTTGCACCCTTCGATGGGACGATAGGGATTTCATCCGTGCGTATAGGTGCTTCCGTTGTGCCAGGTATTACACTGTTGAACACAATATCTTCGGACGATCCAATGGGCGCAGACATTACCGTTGACCAAAAGGAAATCTATCGGTTCACTCAGCTGTCAAAGGCAAAAATGCTAAAAGGAGATTCAACATTCCGTCTGGCATTTGGCAACGATATATATCCACAACCTGGAAAAATCGACATTATTGACCGGGCTGTTGATCCACAAACCGGCACATTAAAGATGCGGCTGGTCTTTCCCAACCCCGAACATTCACTGAGGTCAGGAATGAGCGGTACATTAAAAGTGCTTTCCGCTCGGCAAAAGTCAGTTGTCATTCCGTACAGAGCCGTGAGTGAATTGTTAGGAGAGTTCTTTGTATATGTAGTTGACAGCGCTAAGGTAACGCAACGCAGAGTCGCGTTAGGCCACCAGCTCGGACGGTCGATCATCATCAAGGATGGTTTAAAAGAAGGCGAGACCATCGTAACTGAAGGCGTTCAGAATCTCAGAGAAGGAGCAGCCATTTCAGTAACACCACCTGCAACAGCCAAACAATAGATCCAAACCCCAACTTGAAAAAGAAATGATCGCAGATGTTTTTATAAAAAGGCCTGTCACAGCGATAGTCGTATCCATCGTGCTGGTGCTCGCAGGGTTGATTGCCATGAGCACGTTGCCCATCTCGCAATATCCCGACATCACTCCACCTACAGTTTCCATTCAGTCAAATTACCTTGGCGCAGATGCCCAGACCGTCGAGCAGACCACCACAACTGCAATTGAAACACAAGTCAATGGTACTCCTGGGATGTCGTACATCGCGAGTAATAGTACAGCAAATGGAACAAGTAGTATTACAGTCACATTCGACATTGGTACAGATATCAATATCGCGACCCTTGATGTCCAAAACAGGGTCAGCGTTGCCGAACCTTCACTACCAGAAATCGTGAAGAGACTGGGAATTGTTGTACGCAAACGGCAACCCAGTATTTTCCTGGTCCTCGGCATCTATTCTCCTAACGGTACCCACGACGGTCCTTTTCTCGGAAACTTTGCCAACATTTATTTGCGCGATCCTTTATTGCGTGTAAAAGGAGTAGGGGATGTGGTCTCTTTTGGTGACGACTTTGGCATGCGTATTTGGCTAAATCCTGACAAGCTTGCGAGTATGGGAATAAGTCCCGCGGAAGTAAACGCCGCTCTGCAAGAACAAAACCTTCAGGTAGCTGCCGGATCTATCGGTGGTAATCCACAGCCAAATGCACAGGCATTCGAGTACAACGTACTGACTAACAGTCGCATTAACCGCGTTGAGGATTTTGAGAACATCGTTGTCCGCACCAATCCAGCGCTGGGAAATATGGTTTACCTAAAAGACATTGCGCGGGTTGAGCTGGCAAAATTCAATTACGGCAATCATCCTTACGTAAACCGAAAGAAAGGCGCATTCATGCTATTGTACCTGGCCCCCGGTGCAAATGCCCTTGAAACAAACGCCAGGGTAATGAAAACACTTGATGACCTAAGAGCGAATTTTCCGAGAGACGTGGATATCCTCATCCCGGTGGAGACTACATCTGTCGTACAGGTCTCTATTAGAGAAGTGGTCTTTACACTGCTGGAAGCGCTGACATTGGTTGTAATTGTCGTTTTCCTCTTCCTCCAGAACTGGCGGGCAACGCTCATACCGATCCTCGCCATACCAGTATCCCTGATCGGAACGTTTATCTTTTTTATTCCTTTCGGATTTACAATCAATACGCTGACGCTGTTTGCATTCGTTCTCTCGATAGGAATTGTAGTCGATGATGCCATCGTGGTAGTGGAAGCGATACAGCACAAAATGGATTATGAAAAGTTGTCTCCCAAGGACGCAACGATCGCTGCAATGAAGGACATCTCGGCACCGGTAATCGCTATTGCGCTAATTCTTGCAGCAGTGTTTGTTCCCGTTGGCTTTGTGCCCGGCATTGTTGGAAAACTATATCAACAATTTGCAATTACTATCGCGGTATCGGTTATGATATCGGCATTTGTCGCATTATCGCTCACGCCCGCACTGAGCATGCTGTTGTTAAGGCCTGAAGCGGAAAACGGAAAGAAGAACTGGCTCGATAAATTCCATCATCGCTTTAATAGGTGGTTCGAGGGTGTAACATCCTCGTACACAAAAGGAGTGAGCTCGTGGATAAAGGGAACACCCTACGTGCTGGTAATGATGGCGTGTCTTTTTGTCGGTCTATACTTCCTGTTCAAGAACAAGCCGACAGGATTTATTCCGACGGAAGACGAAAAACGAATGCAGGTTACTTACGAGATGCCTGAGGGAACGTCCACTACCCGGAGTGTTGAACTCATGCAAGACATTCAGAAGAGAATAGAATCCATTCCAGCCGTACAAGTAGTGGGGGGACTTGCAGGATTGAACATATTAACTTTCTCCAGCAAATCGAATGCAGGCACAGTTTTCGTTAATCTCAAGCATTGGGATGATCGGGACCCGGAAACTGAAAGCGTTACTGCGGTTATGGCTGAAATACAACGAAGAACGGCGGACATCAAAGAGGCTCGCATCCTCGTGGTTTCTCCCCCTGCGATACCTGGTATCGGACAATCTTCAGGATTCACGTTTGAGCTGCAACAAACTACCAGCACTGATGACATTCGTCAGTTCGAAGCCGTGCTGCAGAAGTTCCTGGCGGCAATAAATCAGCGGCCGGAAATTGCACGGGCTTATTCGTTTTTTACAGCAAAAACACCCAGCTATCAAGTCGACATCGATAAGGAAAAAGCAAAGAAGCTTGGAGTCTCCGTCGCGGAGGCGTACACAACGCTATCAACATTGCTTGGAAGTAGTTATGTGAATGATTTTAATTTATACGGACGCAATTTCCGTGTGGTGTCGCAAGCGGACACACTTTTCCGGAGAAACATCAGCGACATCGGGAAATATCATGTGAGAAACAGTTCGGGAAACATGGTGCCGTTGAGCGCCCTGATAACTTCCAAGGTGGTTGAAACTCCTGCACTCGTGTCTCATTATAATCTGTATCGAACTGCAGAGGTCATGGGTGCACCAAAGCCAGGATACAGCAGTGGTCAGGCGATTGATGCGCTAAAAGAGGTTGCAGCGCAGGTCTTACCAACCGGTTACAGTTATGAATTCGGTGGAATGAGCCGTGAAGAGATAAAAGCTGGAAATGCCAGCGGAATGATCTTTGCCATCTCTGTGGTATTTGTATTCTTGTTCCTGGCAGCATTGTATGAAAGCTGGTCAGTTCCATTCTCTGTATTGTTTGCAGTACCAATCGTCGCCTTTGGGTCAATCCTTACATTAACGCTGCTACCAAACATTACAAACAACATTTACGCTCAGATCGGGTTGATTACGCTTATCGGACTGGCTGCAAAAAATGCGATCCTTATCGTTGAATTTGCCAAAGAACGGGTTGATCGCGGAATGGACATTGTGGCCGCGACATTGGAGGCAGTCTCTTTACGACTCCGGCCGATCATCATGACCTCCCTGGCATTTATACTCGGTGTTATGCCGCTTGCATTTTCATCGGGTGCAGGAGCCGAAGCGCGCAAAACTATCGGATGGACTGTAGCGGGGGGAATGTTCGCTGCAAGCTCTTTAGCGATCTTCGTTGTACCAGTCCTTTTTGTCCTTATAACCAAAATCGCCTATCGTAACAGACCCGTAACGAAACTCGCAGAAACAACTCCAGGACATTAAGTTTGTAGTTGTTCACTATCATTTGTAGGCCGTAACGAAACCTGGTTACATGGTTGATCGTGATCTTTCATCCTTTTGATGATTAATGCAGGTCACAAAAGCCACGAAGAACCACGAAGTTCACAACGCATTTCTCTTAGTGATCGTTGTGCAAACTTAGTGTCCATCGTGACCCTGCATTTATTTCACGGTGTTACTCCAAAAGGTAGTTTCCTATGTCTAGCCATAAGGTTGCACAATGCTTCCTTATGGCTATTATTTTGCCTTTGTATTATTATCCGTTATGTCTAGATTTATTTCCGGAACAAACCGACGCTTAATCAAATTACATGGCAATACTCGCATTGGATCTCGGGGGAACCAAGCTCGCTGCTGCGGTGCTTGATGAATCGGGAACCATCGTTATCCAGGAGGTTGTGTTGCTGGAAGATCGCAAAGGAACGCAGGTTGGCATGCTCATCACGGAACTTGTCCGCAAGTATAAAGCGGATCCAAGACTCAAGATCAAAGGGGTGGGGGTATCTGTTCCTGGAATCAGTTACAAAAAAGAAGGGACTGTATGGGCTCCGAACATCGAGGGTTGGGACAACTATCCATTGCTACATGAATTGAACTCAGCTGCAGGTGATATTTTTATTGACATTGACAACGACAGGGCCTGTTCAATCCTTGGCGAGATGTGGGTAGGAAATGCAAAAGGTTGTCATGATGCAATCTTCCTTGCGGTGGGAACAGGTATTGGAGCTGGCATCGTATCCGCCGCTAACATCATAAGGGGAAATAACGATATCGCTGGAGCAATTGGATGGATGGCTTTACAAAAACCATATGAAAAAAAATACATACCGTTCGGATGTTTTGAATACTACGCGTCAGGTGACGGCATAGCAAGACTGGCATTGGAAATCCTGGATCAGGAATCCGATTATCGCGGCATGTTAACAGAACTATCCCGTTCTGAAATCACGGCTCACCACATCTTTGCAGCTTACGAAAAAAATGATGTTATCGCGATCAGGGTTATCCAGGAATGCATAGAATATTGGGGCATGGCGGCTGCTAATCTAATCAGTCTCTTCAACCCCGAGAAGGTCATTTTTGGCGGCGGAGTTTTTGGACCTGCAATAAAATTCATCCCGGCAATTAAGATAGAAGCAGATAAATGGGCACAACCTATTAGCCGCACGAAGGTTACATTTGAATCAACTGCGCTGTCCGGTAATGCAAGTCTTTATGGCGCGGGCTACCTCGTATCGAAAAACCTTCAATACAAATAGCTGATGTATGAATAGCAACCGGCTCGTATTTGCATCAGCTTGTTTTGGTATACTCATCTTCGGTATATCCCTGGTCACACTTGGATCGGTAGCACCAAGTCTTCAGCAGGAGTTTGCACTTGACAAGATCGCATCAGGCGCTTTGTTTTCAATTCTTCCAGTTGGAATTTTAATCGGATCAATTTTATTTGGTCCATTCGCCGATAGATTCGGTTATAAGATAATCCTCATACTGTCCGGCCTCATCATCTTTGCCGGATTTCAAGGTATCGCGTATTCCGGGTCATTGAATATCCTTAGGATGTGCGTGTTTCTCTTCGGTATAAGTGGAGGTGCTCTTAACGGAGCGGCTAATGCATTGGTATCAGATATCAGCGACAGGAATAAAAGCGCTAATCTAAGTCTCCTGGGTGTGTTCTTTGCGATCGGGGCCCTCGGTATGCCTTTCGTTCTTGGAACGCTTCAAACATCGTTCTCCTTTAAGCAAATTGTTTCTGCAATTGGTACGCTTCCTTTGGCGGCAACATTACTATTCATCATTACGAGGTTTCCCGAGCCGAAGCAAAAACACGGGCTTCCTCTAGGCCAGGTACCACTATTGCTGCGAAATGAATTCATTTTGCTCGTAGGGTTCTTTTTGTTCTGTCAAAGCAGTTTCGAGGGAATCATCAATAACTGGACGACTACTTACCTTATACAGAAGCTTTCGATTGAGGAAAGTAAAGCGTTGTATGCACTATCATTGTATGTGCTCGGAATGGCTGTTATGCGAATATTCATCGGAGGCGTCTTCAGACGCGCTTCACAGGATCTTATCGTTAAGATTTCATTCCTTTTGCTTTTGGTGGGGTGCTTAGTTCTGTGGTTGTCCAATGCACATATGATAGCGGTGGCAGGTTTGATTGCAATCGGAGCTGGGTTAGCCGCAGGATTTCCAGTAATGCTCGGGTTCATCGGAAATAAATTTGCGGAGCTTTCGGGCACCGCATTCAGTATTGTGCTTACCATTGCTCTGTTGGGAAATATGATCGTGAATTTCCTGATGGGTGTGATCGCTGAAAAATTTGGAATCCAACACCTTCCTACAATGGCGTTCGGCCTGACAGTGATAATGATAACGCTGTTTGCTATACTTAGAAAAAAGTCAAATCTATAACAATAAACATCTGATTTATGCTGGCAAAACAATGGCTTCAAAATGCACGGGACGTAATGTCCAGGATCGAGGACACACAAATGGAAAACATCCAAAAAGCCGCTGAAGTAATGGCTGACAGCATTGAAGCTGGCAGGTGGGTTCATACATTCGGATGCGGACACGCCACGATTCCAATCGAAGAAATGTATCCACGTATCGGCGGATTTGTCGGATTTCATCCGATCATTGAATTACCGCTCACATTCTTCACAAGAATTACAGGAGAAATGGGAGTGCACCAGTTTCTTTTCCTTGAAAGAGTGGAAGGTTACGGTGTGGAGATTATGAAAGGCTACAATTTCGACACACGTGACACTATGTGGCTATTCTCTCACTCGGGGATTAACAATGTAAACATAGACATTGCATTGGAAGCCAAGAAAAAGGGAATGAAAGTTATCGCCTATGGGTCAGCTGCAGAAGCAAAGGGGAAACAATCGCGACACTCAAGCGGCAAAACAATTTTTGAAGTAGCGGACCTGGTTGTGGATTCTTGTGCTCCGATCGGGGACTCGTCAGTTCCATTAAAAAATCATCGCGATAAGGTCGGCCCCGTGTCGACGATGGCTTTTATCACCTGTGTATGGATGACAGTAACGACCGTCGCCGAAATACTCGCTGATCGCGGAGTAAAACTGTTCATACATCCGTCACACAACGTCCCAGGCGACACAACGGCGAAGCAACGAGTGGAGGACGCGCTTGCAGAATACAAACGACGAGTGGCTAATGTATAGGAGTTAGAAGTTGGAAGTTAGGAGTTCAGGGATTGTCAATCCCTAAAAAGGTTGCCTGTCTTTTAGACAGGCATAACCCCTAACTACTAACTACTTACTACTTACTACATACTACTTACTACATCCTCCCCACGGTATGTCTATACGGTATTAGCGGGCCTAGCGTTCGGTAGGGTATAAATACTTGGCAAAAGAGACTCAGTAAATTTGATTCCGTCTTATATTGTTGCGTTAAATCAAGACCACCGAATGAGCGCAACTGAAAAAAGGGCGGAAATGCCATCAGGTTCCAACACCGTACTCGACAGACGTACACTGGAAAAAGACAATGCTAACCTGCTAAGAGTATTAAAAAGGGGAGCCATTGTATTGGATGTGGGTTGCGGCTCTGGCTCTATTACCCGGGGCATTGTAGATCAAGTCGGTCCCGAAGGTTTTGTCACAGGGATCGATGTAAGCGATCATCTTATCAGTCTGGCACAAACCAATTTTTCTACCATCAAGAATCTTCAGTTCGAAGTTGCCGACATAAACACTTATTCGACCGAAATGAAATTTGACGTCATCACCAGCGCACGTGTTTTGCAATGGGTCGCGAATCCGAGGGAAATACTTTTAAAAATGAAAGCACTCCTTAAACCGGGTGGATGTATTGCTATTCTTGACTACAATCACGAAAAGATTGAATTTGTACCTGAAGTTCCCCACGTCGTAAAGAATTTCTACTATACATTTCTACATTGGCGGCACGAAGCGGGTATGGATAATGCTATTGCCGATCATCTTGAAGGAATATTCGAAGACATCGGACTTCGAAAGATCGATATACAAGATCAATCGGAAGTATCCAGTTTTGGCAGTGATACGTTCATTGACGAAATCACCATCTGGAAAAAAGTAGCAGAGACAAGAGGTAAGCAACTTGTTTCGGACGGTTATCTCACAGAAGAAGAACGCCAAACTACCATTGATGAATATCAGAAATGGATGGACAACGAAGCCCGGCATATGAAGCTATACCTAAAGGCTGTCACGGGATACAATTAAACGTCGATATGAATAACTTTAAGAAGTTTGTTCATCGATCAGTTCTCAAAACAAACCTTGAAGAGTTCTTCATATCATTGAGAAAGCGTATCAATTATATCCGCAAGTTCATTCCATTAAGCATCCGTCATAAATTTGGTTCAGTTGGAAAATTCGTTCCACAGGCAGAGTCCTATCCACCAGATGACAATTATTTGGTTATTCGTGACGGCACCTATTTCCGGATCAACCGATCGGATTATGTGCAATGGCGCATCTTTTATGGGGTTCGCGACAACTCATTAATGTGGGCAAGGAAACTTGTTAAGCCCAATAGTATAGTTCTGGACATCGGTGCCAACGTAGGCTCCTTTTCCCTGCGTTTGGCTTCCTATGTGATAAGGGAAAAAATCAATACCGTCTATATCCACACCTTTGAACCAAATCCTTTTGTGGTGAGGAATCTCATGGAAAACCTTTCATTAAATCCAGGGATCTCCGACATCGTGAAAATACATCCTATTGGCCTCGGAAATGAAAAAGGCAAACTTCCCCTCATCTACAACAATTCGAACACCGGCGCAGGCAGGATTACAAGCGACGTACAAGAGGAGACAATTTCTATTGAAATCGACTGCGTCGATGATGTAGTTGCTACCATTAATCCCCATAACATTTCATTCATAAAAATGATAGTGGAGGGCTTTGAGCCACATGTGTTCAAAGGAGCGGTAAAGACCATCGAAAAATATAAACCTCCGATCTTTTTTGAAGTAACACCTGCATGGTATTCTGAAATGGGCTCTTCACTTTCGGAAATACTCGCTCAGCTAACTGCCTTAGGGTACTCATATTACGGCGAGCTTCACAACGAGATGATCCCGTATGATCCTAAGGTGTTTGATGACCTTGACCAATTCAATTTGTTCGCGGTCGCTAAGGATTGATGTGAGGTGGACCATATAAAGCCGTTTGGACGACGTCAAATATTTTAGTAAGATAGGATAAGAAATACCCACCAAATACTAATTCTATGAAAGCAGGGAAGGAGTCATCATTTAATGCCGATCGCAGGAAGTTTCTTCAGCATACCGGTGCAGTTATTGGAGGAATGGCCCTGCCGATCAGCTATATGGACGCATCGCCCTCAGTCGCCAACGTTTTGAAAGTTGGACTAATCGGCTGTGGAGGGAGAGGCTCAGGTGCTGCCGGTGAGGCATTGGCTGCCGACCCGGACGCGATTCTCACCGCGATGGGTGACGTATTTTCGGATCGTCTGGATGAATCGTATGAAGCGCTGATGGAGCTGTATCCTGCTAAAGTCAAAGTAAACAAGGAAAACAAGTTTGTCGGTTTTGATGCCTATCAAAAAGTTATAAACTCCGGAGTTGATGTGGTGCTTTTAACAACGCCACCCGCCTTCAGACCCGATCACCTCACAGCCGCTGTAAATGCAGGTAAACATGCATTTTGTGAGAAGCCGGTAGCAATAGATGCACCTGGAGTTCGGAAGGTATTGGCCGCAGCAAAAAAGGCTAAAGAGAAAAAGCTATCTGTCGTGTCAGGATTTTGTTTTCGTTATGACAACCCAAAACGCGAGTTATTCAAAAGAATACACAATGGCGACATTGGCGAGATTAAAACGGTTTCGACAATACGCAACGGCGGTCCACTGTGGACAAAGCCCAGACAACCGGGATGGACAGACATGGAATATAAGTTAAGGAACTGGCTCTACTACAGCTGGCTCTCCGGAGATTTTATTAGCGAGATGATGGTTCACAGCCTTGACCTCATGTCATGGACGCTCCGGGACAAAACCCCACTTAGGGCAACAGGTACCGGCGGAAGGCAGGTCAGGACTGAAGAGGTCTACGGAAATGTATATGATCATTTTGCTATTGAGTTCGAGTACCCTAACGATGTTCGTGGCTTTCACTTTAGCCGACAACTCGATGGCTGCTCAATGGTGAACAAGGTTGAGGTAGCCGGCACGTTGGGAAATGCATTGATAGGAGGACCTACTGGCCACGAGATCACCGGCAAGAACACCTGGAAGTTTACGGGAGAGCGAAATAATATGTACCAAACCGAGCACGACGAGCTCTTTGCTTCTATTCGAAGTGGTAAGCCTATGAACGACGGTGATGTGATGGCACAAAGCTCAATGCTTGGTGTCCTCGGCCGAATGGCTGCATATACAGGACAAACTATTAGCTGGGAAGACGCACTGAATTCGAACCAGGCTCTAGGGCCGGCTATCGATCAATATTCATGGGACTTGAAGTGGCCCGGAGCAGAAGTAGCCAGGCCTGGAATAACGAAGCTCTTTTAGACTTCGACATCTTATTTTCAAAATCGTTTATGAAGCTCAACCTTAATTCTTGTATTGTCTTCGGAATATTGTGTCTGCATTGTATATCATTGATAGCACAACAGAAACCTCTTTCATTTGGTGTCTCGGTTCCCTTGACTAACATCACCACTGATTCAAAAGAAAAAGAAAAACCCGTCGATTGGTTGAATGTCAATACGGCCCCGGATACCTGGACAGTAAAGGACGGGCTGTTGAAATGTACGGGCAAACCAATTGGAGTAATGCGGTCGGTAAAGCAGTATGAGAATTTTATGCTGCACGTCGAATGGAGGCACATGGAGCCAGGCGGAAATTCAGGTGTGTTTGTATGGAGTGCCGCTAAACCTGGCGAAGAGAACAGACTACCGGATGGAGTAGAAGTACAGATGCTGGAATTGGATTGGGTCAACCTTAACAAACAGAACGGGGAAACACCTCCAATAGCTTATGTACATGGAGAACTATTTGGCGTAGGCGGGGTCAAAACAATACCTGACAACCCACGTGGAGAAAGAAGCAAGTCCATCGAAAACTTATGTAAAGGTCGAGGTGAATGGAATACGTATGATGTCGTTTGTATTGACGGTGTTATAAAACTATCAGTAAATGGCAAAGTAGTGAATGGCATAAGTAAGTCAACGCAAAAGAAAGGATACCTTTGTCTGGAGTCGGAGGGTGCCGAAATCCACTTCCGCAATCTAAAGATTATTGAACTACCGCCCGGTGTGACCACTGCTGAACAAACCGCGCCTGAGATACACTAGGAGAATGTCGGTAACTGATAATTCCAAATGGTTTTTCTCGCAAATTTGGTTACAGTTTTTCATCAACCTCTTAAATTGCTTTCCGTTTAGCAATCGTGCATTCCAAAATTCGACGACGTGGATAACAGCAGAATCAGTAATGAGGTTGTCCTGGCCATCTTTCCCTTCGAAAACCTCACTGAGGCCAATGGGCTGGATATCGTTTGTAAATCTTTTTATATCGACCTGGTAACAGAGCTCTCGCGTTTTCGTCAGTTCCGGATTCTGGCTCAGGAATCCCTTCACAGTTCCGGGACAGTTACCTCTGATTATATCATCAAAGGATCATTTCGGCATCACAACAACGACGTCCTGAGAATCAACGCGCAGCTAATTAAGACGTCAACAAACGAAGTAGCCTGGGCCGACCGGTACGAAGGCGACCGGGAATCGATCTTTTCTATTCAGGAAGACCTTCTGAGAGAAATTGTTTCGTCCCTTCAGCAACAACTCAATTATGATTTGTTGATACACATACGCAAGAAAGCATCAGTAAACCTTACGGCCTACGAATGCTGGCTCTATGGTATGGAGGAACTGAAGAAAGGAACGCTGGATGCTGACGAGAATGCCCGCGAACGTTTTCAACAGGCTATTGAGATTGATCCAACTTATTCACTGGCTTACTCCGGCATGTCGCTTACTTATTTTAATGAGTGGAGCTGTCAGCTCTGGGAGCGGTGGGATGTCTGTCAGAAAGGCGCTTATGATTGGGCAAAAAAAGCTATCGCGTTGGATGAACAAAACTATGTTGCAGCCCTCGTGCTTGGCAGGATATATTTATATGAAGCGCAATACGACACCGCAGAACACTATCTACGCAGAGCGCTACGGCTTAACCCCAACGACATTGACAATCTCATCCAAACAGCGTCATGCTTTGTTTATTTAGGATACGTAAAAGAAGCCGAGAAACTTTACAATAAAGTATTGCAACTGAATCCTTTAAACCAAAATAACTACGATGCGATAGGAGCACTGATCGCCTTCGAGCTTGGAGATTATGAAAAGTGCCTCGTACTTGGCGCGAAGCTGAAAGCTCCATGGGTCGATTTTAATGCACTCATAGCGGCTGCCTACTTTATGACGGGTGACCTGGAAGCTATGCGAACCCGATGGAAGGTTTACCTCGATGATTTCCGTGAAAAGATTCTAAAGGGGGGTGAAGTGGACGAAAAACAAGCGCTGCAGTGGATTATCAACGTAACACCTATACGTCACAATACTAACTTGATGCCTTTTTGGGAACACATTATCGGAAGTGAAGTATCCCTCTCATCGAGAGTTTTTACGAGAGCCGCTGAAACATTGGTGGAGAATTCATTTCTCAAAGAAAACGATATGTGGCAGATCTCCTTTGAAGGAAAGACGGTATTTATTCCTGAGGTGAAAGGCTTTTTGGATATGGCCCGGCTTCTTGAATTTCCTGAAAAGGAATTTCATTGCACTTCATTGTTTGGTACCAGTGTGTCGATGACGGCCGAACCCGTATTTGATGAAAAAGCAAAACAATCGTACAAAAGGACAATACAGGACCTTCAGGAGGAGATCAGACTATGCGAAGTTCATAACAATTTTGAACGTGCCGCTGAGTTGCAGGAGGAATATTCTAATCTCGTCGAACATTTGACCACGTCTTTGGGAATGGGAGGGAAGACACGAAAGGTCAATGACCCGATGGACAAGATGAGATCGGCTGTAACCTGGCGCATCCGTAATGCAATCCAAAAAATCGAAAAAAGCCATCCTGCCCTGGGAAAACATTTTAATCGCGCTATAAAAACGGGCCTGTTCTGCTCTTATAGCCCCGAAAAACCGGTTAAATGGGTGCTGTCACATTAATTTCATCCAATACTTACACTGTAAGGCGTAAACTCACGCCTTAAGGGCATAATCAAACACAAAAAAAGTATGCCCACTCCATTGGAAATTCTGCTTGATCCGATTTCGCTGATCATTTTATCGATGTATGGAATGTTAATGCTTTGGGAAGCACTCTTTCCAGGGCGAAAACTACCCCACGTAAAATACTGGAAGCTAAGAGGACTGCTGGTCTTCATGTTCTACTTCTTTTTTACGTCTTACCTGCCTATGTTCATCAATCCCTATATCGAGCAGTATCGCCTTTTTGATCTGTCCGGTTGGGGAACCGTCTGGGGCGGAATATTTGCAGTGCTCCTCTATGAATTTGGAGTGTTTGTATGGCACTATGGTCTGCACCGAAGTGATTTTCTTTGGAAAACATTTCACCAGATGCATCACAGCGCAGAGCGGCTCGACACTTATGGCGCCTTCTACTTCAGCCCACTTGATATGATCGGCTGGACCGTGTTAGGAAGTATTTGTTTTAGTCTTATCGCCGGCCTCGATCCTTCCGCAATCACAGTCATGCTACTAGTGACAAACTTTTTCAGCATTTTTCAACACGCCAATATAAAGACACCTCAGTGGCTTGGCTACTTCGTGCAGCGACCCGAAAGTCATACCTATCATCATGCGCAAGGAATTCATCAATGCAATTATTCAGACCTTCCATTGTTCGACCTGATCTTTGGTACATTCCGGAATCCAAAAGACTTTGAGTATGAAACTGGTTTTTACCATGGTGCATCCGCGCAGATATGGGATATGCTAAGAGCAAAAGACATCGCCAGTAAAAAAGGTAACTAGTATTTTGCGGACTTTTTATGAAACAAATATTCAAAGCAAAACCTGGTACCGCCATTGGGTGTGATCGAAATCAGCGGCGTTTGCTGGCTGGTGGTAATCTCGAATCAGCATTGGTCAAAGACTATCATGTTGATCTCACACACAACGCAGCATTTGAATTGTTGTACAGCCGGGAGGGGAGGTTGATCATGAAACAATATCATGAACTTTATCTCCAACTTGCCGAGCGATATCAGCTTACCTACATCCTTGAGACACCCACGTGGCGCGCCAACCGTGATTGGATCTACAGGTTGGGTTACAGTACTGACGAAACAGCAACAATCAATCGCCATGCTGTTCAATTCATTCGTGAAACACAGTACTCGAACCATTGTGATGCTATTATTAGCGGTTCAGTAGGGCCGCGGCAGGATAGCTTTGAACAAACCTGTGCCATGTCGCCTGAAGAATCTGCGCAATATCACAGCGAACAAGTGAGGACGCTTGCATTGCTGGACGTCGACATCATCACAGCACGAGCATTTAATGACGCCAGCGAAGCGACCGGTGTTGTAAATGCCTGCCGCAGCATGGGTGTACCCGTGGCGGTGTCCCGCAAAGTCGACGATGACGGAAACCTTGCCAACGGCGAATCATTGGACAAAGCAATCTCACAAGTCGATCAGGAAACACTGAGTTATGCATCTTATTATACACTGCATTGTGCCAGCCTTGTAACTCTGGAGCGATTAATTGACCGGTCGGGCTACTGGAACGAACGACTGCATGGTCTACACACTACGACGCAGATTCCTACGCTTGAGATTGCGACCATTAAGGAACACTTCCCCAACTTAGTGATCGTCGGTGGAGACGGTCTAAATTTTTCTTCCCTCGACGAATTATGCAGGCGATTCATTGCTGAATAGGCACTCTATTTTTCAACGAAGTCCTTCAAGTGTTTACCCACGATCTCCCTCCAACCTTCGGCAAAGTTTTTCCTGTCAAAGTCAGCGTTGGTTTTCGGGAATGTGTCAAGTCCGGCGTGAGTGAGCTTCAGCCTTGTTTTCGTTTCACCTTCATCAAACAGCTCGAAAGTAACATAGGACTTACCTTCATAGCCTTCATACCTCCAACTGTAAGTCAGTTTTTTCTCGGGAATTACTTCAGTTATCCGACAGCGGTGCAGGTATTGAATGCCATCTTCTTTTCCGCCACGAAACTCGAACTCGAATCCGACCTCTGGTTTGAATTCGGGAAGGTCGAAATACCATCGTTTCATGTCGTCCTTGTTGGTAATTGCACGCCAAACTTTCTTGCGGGGTGCGTTATAAGATCTTTCTATAATAAATGGAGTATCCATCGTAATCCTATTAAAATTAAATTAATTCAATGTGGCAAATTATCGGACAAAACTTCAGCTTGATAACCAAACCGGTCGAGTAACTCTATAAATGCAGCTGGGTCGATCGGCGCCGGATGTTTTATCCGCAGTATCCGGTCGCAGTCCGTCAAATCAAAGTTGGCGATGCAACCAGTGAACTTAGTATCGATCTCAAAGAGGAGCTTGTTTGCATCTTCGGGATCTTTCACATCAGTTTTAAAAACTTCAATCATCTCTATTCGACTTTAGAACATAAGTATTGAACACCTAAAAGAGGTTTGAAATGCCTTCACGCTGAGTAGGCAAGAGGGAGTTTCACCCTCAAGCCTCTCACAGAACCGTACGTGAAACTCTCGCTTCATACGGCTCGTGTTATTCTTTGATAAGTCGTCAGTCCGCGTGCCCAATGGTAAAAGAGATGAGGATTGTGGT
>DATHIE010000125.1:0-4452 GCA_035316905.1 Chryseolinea sp.
GCCTGTTCAACGGATGGCTATTGTTAGCGATTAGAAAGCAGTTCTGCGAGCAAGCTTACTTTTTCTTTTTTCCTTTGGCCGGAGCGGCAGGTGTGATAATATCATCTTGTTTGATTACTGCGGTCCATACACTGGTCTTTCCCCCATCCGTTCGCACCCAGACCGGCATGATCACGCCGTTGCTTGCAGAGATGCTTATATAATTTCCGAAGGTTGCGTTGTCATCTGCAACAAATGGTGTTTCGCTGATCTTAACGTTCTTGAAATTCGCGCCACTGTCGCTTGTATAGGCAAGATATACATCTGTTTGATTGTCGTCATAACCATTCCGGTCGTAGTAGACTATGTAAACAAAACCGGTTGACTGATCAATAGCCATTCTTGGTTGAAACTGATGCTTCCCACTTTTATCGTCTCCCATTTTTGTCGGTGTTGCCCATTGATCGCCGTACGTATGCGATCTTGAGACCCAAACATCGGTGTCATTCTTCCCACTGCGCATATCCGCCCACGAAAGATAGAGCACCCCTCTGTATTCGCCCTTCGATCGATCTACGAGCAGAGTAGGAAACTCATTGTCGCGTGCAAGCCCGGGTATTTTCACATTCCATCCACCAACCCAATCGATGGCTGTAATGTCATTGAAAAGCCACACACCACCGCCATCAAAGGAACGGTCAATGTAGATTTTGTCTTGTGTCGACCAGGCGACATACATCTTGCTATCCACAGCTATGGTAGGGAAAGCAACACTTGGAGCTTTTTGGTCGTCGATACATGCACCTGGATTTTGAGTAAGAACCACAGGTTTGCTCCACTTTTTACCATTAGAGGAGGAACTAATCAACACCGTAGACTTGCAAGCGGCGTCTGAACTGTTGTATTTGTCGAATTGCGTCCACGTTACGTAAAGATTTCCTTTTGAGTCAACAGCTGCCCAGGGTTTGACCTGGTCCTTCTGCGCATTGGACCCCACGGGCGCGCCTTCCTCCCAGGTCTTTCCACCATCTTTAGAGATATGACAGATGATCTGGTCAAGGCTTTTCTCATTCTTCAGCCCTTCACCGCTGGCATCGGAAAGATGAAGACAATACATTGTTCCCTTGTCGTCGGATACCAGAACAGGATCGCCGTAAACGCCAAGCGGCGAGGTGAGCTTTGTTTTTTCCCAAGTCTGGCCGCTGTCGAACGAATAGTTTATTGTGCCGTCTGACGTCGCCACGACTACATTCTTCAGGTTACCAGGATTAATGGCGATGCTCGGTTCCGCCGCTCGCTTGCCATCAGAACCTTCGTCGACCTTAATGTTTTTAAACTGTGCATTCGAATAAAAAGAAATGACACACAGAAACCCTATTGCACCGAACCTTCTTATCAAATAGGAACTTTTACTACACAGATGATTCATGATTGTTAGCACTTATTTCTTGATATCTATTTTCGCTTTTAACTTTTGCTCACCACCAACTTCCACCACTGAAGAGCCATATACTTTTATCGTGGACTTAATGAAATCCTCAGCATTGGCCTTATAAATATTCTCAACATACTTTTGTGGGTTCCGGTCGATATAGGGAAACCAAGTACTGTGAATTTGAATCATTATCCTGTGACCTTTTTTGAATGTATGAAGGATGTCCTGAAGCGGAAAATTTACATCAGTTATCTGCGTCGGGGTAAAAGGCTCTGGCTTTTCAAAACTATTTCTAAACCTTCCGCGGAATACTTCACTTCTCACCAGCTGCTGATATCCAGCCATCACAATGTTGCTTGGATTATGTTCATAGTTCGGATGGTCATCAGGATATACATCGATCAGCTTTACAATAAAATCGGCATCCGTTCCAGACATTGAAACCTTGAGTTTTGCCATGATCTCTCCGGCAACCGTTACGTCACGAGTGAGCTCATCTGATTCAAAGGTGAGTACATCGGGACGAGTCGAGGCTTGACGTTGATCGTCGCTCATGAATCCACGTGGTGTAAACGTGAGCTTTTCGGTCTGCGACGTATAGGGTACCGGTTTTTCGGGATCACTTACATAGTCAAATACCGCTTGGGAATCGGTAGGTTCATTTAACGATAACTTGCCATCCTCGCCAAAATAAAGACGGATGGGTGCTACATTCTTCGGTGGCCACGAATCAAACTTTTTCCACTCCTTAGTCCCGGTATCAAAAAGGAATGCTTCCGGTAAATTCAAATTCCCCTCCCCTTTCAAATGATATGCAAAAAATTTCCGTTCAATTTCACGCTGGTAGAACGTTGACAAACTATCACCGAAGTAGGTGTGATTGTGCGTTGATTTGCCTTTTTCGCTCGCCCAGTCACCGTGGCCCCACGGCCCCATAACTATAGTGTTATGCGCAGAAGGACTGGTCTGTTCGATGGTTTTATAAATGTTCAATGGGCCGTATAGGTCCTCGGCATCAAACCAACCTCCCACCGTCATGACCGCATGCTTCACACCTTTGAGGTGGGGCAATAGATTACGTTGCTGCCAGAATTCATCGTAGTTGGGATGATCCACGAACTGCTGCCAAAAGAAGTTGTCGTGGTGATATTTTTCCGTGATGTTCTTCAAAGGACCCTGTTTCAGGTAAAAATCATATCCATCCTTGATTCCCTGGTTCTCGAAGCGACTCATCTCATCTTTGAACCAGTTGTCTTTTGTTTTTCCTCCGGTCTGATAACCGAACACGGCAAAGGCAGCCGTATAGCTTTCAAGGAATGCACCCTGATGATGAAAGTCATCGAAGAAGAAATCGGCTATGGGAGCTTGTGGCGACGAAGCTTTGAGCGCCGGGTGAGCGTCCGGCAACGCGGCGGCTGTATAAAATCCCGGGTAGGAAATTCCGAACATTCCAACCTTTCCATTGTTACCCTTAATGTTTTTGATCATCCAGTCGATGCTATCCCATGTATCAGAACTTTCATCAATCGCAGATTTGTTCTTCAGATCGTTTCCCGGAACATTCGGTCGCATGTTATCAAAAGTACCTTCACTCATGTACCGACCTCGTACATCCTGAAAGACCAGGATATACATATCTTGAACCAGGTACTTCGAAGGATGCGAGTTGGTTTTAAAGCTGGCATAATTCGAGGCATTGTAGCAGGTGCGATTTAGCAAGATCGGGTATTGTTTCGATTTATTCCTGGGGACATACACCACCGTAAAAAGTTTCACACCATCGCGCATGGGAATTTGGTACTCAAACTTTTCATAGTGGTTGCGCATAAATACAGAATCAGAGTTAACCTGCTGCGCATGTGCCTGAAAGACCAAGGCAAAAAAAGTAAAGCATATAACGATCCTCATAAGAAACCTCATCATGTAGCTATTTACCTATGTTACGACAACTTTCGAAAGTCAAAATGATAAAAAAATTACTTTCCAGGCCGTTTAACATTAAGGGATTTTTTTACTTTCTTCGTACAATCCTTAGAATTTTACAATCCCATTCAAAGGGATATCTCCATCACAAATAAAGTTTAAAAATCAACACCATGAAAAATCTATCTCTTATCCTGTTCCTATGCCTGTCCTTTACGGGTTATAGTCAAAAGTTGAAATTGATTGAAGGCGATGTAAGCCCTCTGAAAGGACAGACGGCGGTGGCCATTGAATTCAAATACGATAACATGGCCGTTGGCAAGACCACCGAAACAGAGTATGTCGCCAAGAAGAAAGGGGACTACAACAAGAAGGAAGCCGGTAAGGGCGATAAATGGGAGGCCGAATGGACAGGGAATCGTGAAGATAAATTTGAACCCAGTTTTAAAGAACGGTTCTCAAAATTTTCTGACATCGCCACCCCGAGTGAAGGCCCGGATTATACATTGATATTTAAAACCTTAAAAACCGAACCTGGTTACAATATTGGGATCAAGAGTGAACCAGCCTATATTGATGCTGAAGTATGGCTCGTTGAAACGAAGAATAAAGACAAGGCACTCGCTAAGATCAGTATAATGAAATCTCCAGGAAGCGCTATTTTCGGAAATGAATTTGACACCGGAGCGAGATTACAAGAAGCTTATGCCATGGCGGGTATGGAACTAGGCGCCTATATTAAAGGTAAGTTGAAGTAACACATCGTTGATAACTTGAAAGAATGGCCAGGAACACCCTGGCCTTCTTTGTTTTGGGGAATCCATCAACAACAAGCTGTTGAATAATTCCCCACATTTCAGGGCGCTTCCGGGTGATTTATCGCTCATTTCGCGGTTTAACCCCCGATTTCTACCATTCATCGCCAAAATTGACAATTACTGATCTCTGTCCTCTGATTTGTAAACGATGGACATACAACCTTATAAAAACACACGTATGATCAGAAAATTAATCTTGGCAGTACCACTAGTAGCGATGCTCTGGAGCTGCGATAAAAAAGAAAGAGAAGCGCTTCAATCTCAGAACGATTCACTCCGTACCGAGCTTCAAGCTAG
>DATHIE010000126.1:0-20431 GCA_035316905.1 Chryseolinea sp.
TGTGGAGTTGGTAATCGCCGAACTTTTGCCGGGTAGTTATATCGCCGGTTCCTTTTACAACCGTGATCACTCCGTCATCTATTTTCCATTTTGCGTCACTACCGTCGCGGCTTTTCCACTTGGTCAAATCCTTACCATCAAAAAGCACAACGGCGTCCGATGGTGCGGGCATCAGACCGGGATACGGAGCTGGCTCCACAATTTTCGGAACCGGTTCCCAATATTCCGTCATTTGTGGACGCATCCTGGCGGGAATACGGATAGATTCACCCTCCTTCAATCGGGTAAGTGTACCCTTGATTTCCTTCCCTTCATGCACCAGTGATAGTTCCATTTGATCACCTTCGAATTTTCCGCTGTATGGAATAATGTTCCCGCTGCTAGCATACGTAAACGAAAACGTTGATCCTGTCACTTTTCCATTGCTAATCGGGCCATCTCCGTCCGCAGTGAAAATTGTCCCTGTTAATTTTTTCCCTTCTGCTTTCAGGTTGAGGGCTAATTCAATGTTATCACCGACTTTGCCGTGCCAGCGGCCGGTCAGATCTGCGGCAATGGAATGGATTGAAGTAGCTAAGACAAGGATAGCTGCAAGGATTGTTTTCATCTTCTTAGGAATTTGGAATTAAATAACGAACCGTAAACTACAGATTTGCAGTCTATTTTTTTAACGGCTGAAATCCATTTTCACAAAATGCTTTAAAACTGTGACAGGATGCCTTGAGTCCGTCAAAAAGGAAAGTGTGTTTTTGTTCTGGCAGGTCCTTATCCTCCATGGAAAGTATGCGAACAGCCAAGCTACAACCACTGCCCGACGGCCGGAAAAGGTACTCATAAACGGAATAAATATCGGCATCTTTTATGATCACAGTCTCAGCATAATGGATTCCGGATTTGCGGTGCTTAACATGTAGCGGAGAAATCTCGGCTCTTACTTCATCGAAGGAACAGTAATGTATGCTCCCAACGAAGGGGTGGTCACTTTCCTGCTTTACCTCCTTTAGTCCACTCATCCAATGAACCCGTCCCACCATATCCATAAGCGCCATGTAAACGTCCTTGTATGGCGCCATTATGTCTAATTCAAAGAAGCCTTGATCACTATCTGTGTATTTAACATCGTGTTTCGGTGGATCAGGGACAGTGGATTTCAGATCTTCGATGACTGCATACTGGAAATTCACTTTTCCAATAGAAGCAAATTCCTCTGCAGACGCTTTCCAGGCAAGTCCACATTCATTCTTTTGATCGCTCACCTGTTGGAGTAGATTGTCTGTTAACAGGATGTACTCACTCGAATTGATACTATTCTTGAGCAACCGGTGTGCGATTATCATGTCCAACCCTGACGCCTTTACGAACCGGTCCACTTTGATTTCGGAGATCATGCCATAATGTGCAATGAATTTGACCGACAGATCGATAATCGACTGACACGCGCCGCAGTGACATAGCACCACCTGCTGCATCGTTTTGCGTTGATAGTGGAATGCATTAAAGATTTCAAGACATAGATCCAGGAGTTCTTGTTTAGTTTCGACTCCGCCTTTCTTGTACAATAGCACTGCGTCACCTTCAATCTCCGAAACCTCGAACCTGCCGTTGGCTGCCTTAACGATTGTCTCTAGGAAGCTGCTAATAACATGGGACGCGTGCTCCAATTCCATGGAACTCATGAATTGAGTAAACCCGCTTATGTCAGGGATAAGAATAACTGCGTTTGTCGCCGGCATGACCTGCCCTTAAGTGCAAACAAGTTAATAAACTTATGCCTTAATAGTAAAATCAAGTTTCCGAATAAGCATTCAGTCCACGGCTATTCCATTCGCAGCGAGTTAACTGGGTTTGTACGCGCTGCTTTCCACGTTTCATATCCCACCGTTAACAATGTAATTATAAGAAGCCCCGACAAACTCACCAGGAATACTTCCGGCGTGATAGGAGACTGATAAACAAAACCCTCAAGCCAATTCTTCGCAAGAAAGTACGCCGTGGGTAATGCGATCGCACTGGCTATAACGAATATCTTAAAGAAAACCCATAAGAACATTCGAATAACCTGTGATACTTCTGCTCCCAGCACTTTACGGATCCCTACCTCTTTTGTTTTTTGTTCCGCAGTATATGAGGCAAGGCCGAATACACCTAATACCGTGATGAGAATTGCCAATACGGCAAAAGCTTTCGCAAGTGATGAGACGCGGCTTTCTGACAAATACATCCTATTGAATTCATCGCTTACAAACCAGTAGTCAAAACCCAAACCGGGGAAAATTTCTTTCCACTTTTGTTCAATAGACGCGACCTTTTCGTGGAATGATCCAGCCGGCAATTTGATGTAGGCAATCTTGTCTATAAAATGCAGATGAGGGTTGAGCATCAGAGGTTCGATTGCCTGGTGCATCGATTGGTAAGGAAAATCTTTAACGATACCGATTACTTTAAATGAACGTTGATCAGGTCGTTGAAGAACGAAATTATAATATCTCTCAACCACTGTTGTTCCTATTACCTTTTCAATGGGCTGATTGAGAACTTTGACGGCAGCTTCATTCAGGATTAAGGAGGAACTATCCGCCAGGTTTGATGCATCGAAGTCGCGACCGGCGACGAATTCGAGCTCATATGTTTTGGCGAAATCGAATTCAACATTAAGCTGTTTCCAGTTTAGTTCCTTCTCTTCCATCTCGGGAAATGTTAGCGAGGCCCCAATGAAACCAAAATAATCGAGTCGGGGAAGGTGGTTCGCCATAGTTACATGTTCAATATCTTTATCCTGCAACACTGCTTGTTTGAATGCCTGGAATTTGCCCTGCGGCGCTGTTCCACCGTATCGAATAGACAGCAGCTGGCTTCCCTTCTGATTCAGCTTCGTGTTTTGCATGTATTCCATCTGCTGGATAACTATAAAAGTTGAGATGATCAATATCAACGAAACGGAATATTGAATTGTCACAAGGCTCTTGCGAAACAGTTCGGCACCGATGCCACTAATCACCTGTCCCTTTAATACTTCGGCTGGGCGGAAGCCGGAAAGATAAATCGCCGGATAGCTTCCCGATAGTGCAGCCATGAACAAAACAATGACCAGCACAATGCCGATCATATAAGGGTTAAGCAAAGACGCAAGAGTGAAGGTCTTGTGAGCAAGTTCATTAAAAGGCTGAAGGAAGATCACCACCAACATCAATGCAATCACTAATGAGCCGACGGTCATAAGGAATGACTCGTAAAAAAACTGTTTTGCGATCTCAGTACGTGCGCTGCCAAGCGACTTGCGCAGTCCTACTTCACGTGCCCTGCGGGCGGATCGTGCTGTTGCAAGATTCATGTAGTTGATACAGGCAATCAAAAGTATTAATAATGCAACGGCACTAAAGATCGTTAGATACGTTTTATCGCCTCGCGTGCTGTCGTTCTCCCATAGGTTTTTAGGATCGAAATGAAGATCAGGTATCCTTACAAGGAAAGGTGTCATTTTAAAACCTTGTGCCGAGATCCCTGAGTCTGCTGCGATCATCTGGCTTGATAATGTTTTCAATGTCTCTTCTATTGGTTTGATGTCGGTGCCCGGCTTCACAACCAGATAGTTCTCAAAGAAAGTGAGCTCCTGGAATCTTGAGCCCTCGAGATAATTATCAAAATTTTGAACGACACTTCGGAAGGCGTTGAGGTTCAGGATATACTTCGGTTTGAAATGTGAATTAGAGGGAAAGTCACGATATACGCCAGTGACAGTAACATCGATCTCCTTCCCATTAGTGGCGAAGTTGTGTTTGACTGTGATGATTTCGCCGATCGGATCCGCGTCGCCGAACATTCTGCGAGCTCCTGTCTCACTCAAAACTATTGAATTGTGATTCTCGAATATCTTTTCTCCGTTTCCCTTAATCAGGTGGAAGTCAATAATCTGGTTGAAGTTGGGTTCGGCCCATTTGATCTCTTCGGTGAGAATTATCTTGTCCGTCGCCTTATGATGAAGAGATGTGGGATATCCAATGTAATTGACACGTGAGATGAGCTCGATTTCGGGCCTGGTATCTTTTAGTTGCCGGGTGAGGAAGCCCGGAGATGTAGTGTTGTCAAATTCCTGTCCTTCGCGATTCGTAAAAGTCACACCGAGGCGATATGTGTTCTTGTAATGGGGGTGCATTACGTCATACTGCAACTCGTCACTCACATATAAGAAAATGAGAATAGAGCTGGCGAGGCCCAGGGCAAGGCCGAACATGTTCAGCAATGCGAACAACTTTTGGCGTTGAAAATTTCGCAGCGCGATCAGCAGGTAGTTCCGGATCATAAGAAGGGATTTAGTACTTATTAAGAACGTAAGAATCCGTTTATATGGTTATCCCCCAGGACGGCTGATATTTTGACTGACTATTTACGTTCCGATCGGGCCAGAAACCCGAGAATCTCCGTGTAGCCCCTGTTTTTTGAATTGTAGAACTGCAACATCATAGGGATATGCTTCTTTTTCATCTCGATTATGGGCGTCAAGGCAGGCTGATACTTCTTCAAGGCTTCGAAAAATTCCTTATTGCCCTCATAGATAACCGGATACGTTTTGGTTCCGACGAACATGAGAAATGGTTTCATATTTTCATGGAGATGGAATATGGGCGAGCCGTCTTTCCATTTTTCGGGGTCTCGGCCAAACATGGCGTAGTATGTCTTATGTTTTTTCAATTCGTCATTTGACATAAAACTGAACATATCAAGCCCGAATGCGTCTATCAGTATCGTTCCGCTCACTGGGTTGGGTATATTTAAAGAGTCGAAATAAAAGTTATCGACCGTAACCAACGCCGCAAGATGACCACCGGCACTATGTCCGGCAATGAAGATCTTGCTCTCATCTCCACCGTACTCACTAATGTGTTCTTTGGTCCATTTTAATGCCAGAGCGATATCCGTGGTGGCCCCCCGATATTGTGTATGAGGACTCAGGCGGTAGTCCGGCACCACTGTTACCACTCCCTTGCTGGCCATACGACGACCGAGAAATTTGTATTGTGATTTCTTTCCTGAATTCCAACGGCCGCCATGGATAAAAACGAACACGGGTCGTTCTGTTTCTACCTTCTTGGGAGAATAGACATCAAGCTGTAGTTTATGCTGAGGATCAAAAGTGATATTCTTTTTTCTGATTGCTGATGGGGAGCAGCCAAAACAAACCAATGCGATAGACGCGAGAAGAAAATACCGCATGCAAAACTTCATTGTTATCATGTTAAGGGCACTGAGCAAATACGAAGTAAACCGAATGTCTGCTTTTTTTATAGAAAGTATCATTTCAACCTACGTGGATATCAATACGACTCTTCCTTCTGAAAACTATAGTACAGGTAAAATAGTGCCGGTAAGATCAACACACTGCCAATGAGTAAAGCATTGGCCAAAGCGTTGATAGTTCGGATCGGCCCTACGCTCTCCAGAAGTGAAATGGTGGTCCCCTCTTTCAGGATTACAATTGTCGGAAAGTGTGCATAAGTAATTGCCAACAGGATCATTGCGACCTGGAAAGCGGCAAGTATCCGGGGAAGAAATTTCTTTCGCTGCTTAATGGATCGCCACATCAATAGAAGTGAAAGCAATGCCAGGGCGGTAGCAACCAATCCAACAATGTCCTCAAAAATCCATTGTACAAGCGGTACCTTTTCAATGGCAGATACAACAAAAACCAGAGTTCCCGCGCAGATAGAGATAATGTTCATCCCGCGGGCCTTGCGGATAAAACGCAGCCGGTCGTTCTCGTCATCAGCTTCGCCAATGAGATAGACTGCGGCGAGAAATCCGCAGAGTGACACCGTAAACAGTCCAACGGAAACGGAAAATCCATTCAACCATCCAAACACATAGGCATCGGGGAACGAGGATGCATTTGTATCAATATGCCCGGAAAGCGTACTGCCGGCAATTATCCCGAGGAAAAGTGGAGTGATAAAACTCGACCAGACAAAGATTCGGTTATAGATTTCCTGCATTGAGTCGTGAACAGCGTCGTAATGTCTGAATGTAAAGGCTGTACCACGGGCAACTATACCCATTAGCATAATTACGAGCGGAATGTGCAGGTAAACAGAAAGGATCGAATAGATAGTAGGAAACCCGACGAACAAGATCACGATTGCTATTATCAACCACATGTGATTAGCTTCCCATATCGGCCCGATTGCATGATATAGTGTCTTGCGTGTGCGCCGGATATTCTTCGAAGACGTGAACATCTCAATTATGCCAGCGCCAAAGTCGGCACCACCTAGCAAAAGATATAGCAGTATGGAAAGAGCAAGATATACGATCACAACTTTGTCCATACACTACAATTTGTGAGGAGTATCATAAATTTTCGGAACCATTTTAATCTGTCGGTGCAGCAGGAATATTACGGCGACTGAAAGTGATATATACACAGCCGTGAATAAATAGAAGGACCAAACGATTCCCGCCATAGGCGTTACTGCTTCTGAGGTACGCATGATGCCGTAGATGATCCATGGCTGTCGTCCAACCTCCGTTACAGTCCATCCTGCTTCTATTGCGATGAAGCCGAGCGGTATACTGATAATGTATAACATCAAAAACCATTTGCGCTTAAACCAATTTTTTCGCCATAATCCCAATAAGAACACGACGGCGAAGATCATCAGGAGTACGCCACAGCCCACCATGATCTGGAGTGCGTAGTGAACAACGGGGACTGGCGGTTGATCCGATGCAGGAATAGTGTCAAGACCTTTAACCTCAGCGTCAAGATCTCCGTGCGCAAGGAAACTCAACATCCCGGGCAACTCGATAGCATAGTCTACTTTTTTGTTTTCAACATCCGGTATTCCGCCGATCAACAGGGGTGCTGATTTTTGTGTAAAGAAATGTGCTTCCATGGCTGCAAGTTTCGCAGGCTGTCGCTGAGCCACGTCTTTCGCGGAGAGATCGCCACTTATCGGTTGAAGTAATGCAGCGACCGATCCAAAAAGCGCGGCTATAATGAATGCATTCTTATGAAATAAAATATTCTTTCCTTGATAAATCATCGCGGCATGTACGCCCGCCACTGCGAATCCCGTTGCGGCAAATGCTGCAAGGGTCATGTGAAGAGCTTGTGTAAGCCACGCATCATTGAACATGGCGGCTATCGGATCGATGTTCAGAAATTTACCGTCGACATAATCGAATCCCGCGGGACTATTCATCCATCCATTCGCAGAAACCACTAATATTCCGGAAGCCAGTCCGCTTATTCCCACTACTACACCTGTGAACCAGTGAAACCATCTGTTGAACCTCTCCCAGCCGTAGAGAAAAAAACCAAGCGCGATTGCTTCAATGAAGAATGCAGTTCCTTCCAATGAAAATGGCATCCCAAAGATTGGTCCGGCGTGTTTCATAAATGTCGGCCACAACAATCCCAGCTCGAATGAAAGCACTGTTCCTGATACGGCTCCCGTTGCAAAAAAAATCGCAACACCTTTACTCCACGCTTTTGTGAGATTCTTGTAAAGAACATCTCTTGTTCTTAGCCATTTGTAGTGTGCGACGGCCATAAAAAACGGCATTACCATTCCAATGCAGGCGAAAATAATATGAAACCCAAGTGAAAGGGCCATTTGTAATCGGGCTGCGAGAAAGTCATCCATCGATCTAATCGTTGTTAGAAGTTAGAATTTAGAAGTTAGAATTTAGTAGTGGAGCTAGAGTGATTCCTTATTCCTTATACCATTATTCCCTCCACATGAAACAAATATAATCTTCGGCGCTCACCAAATATGTGTCATACGGTCTTTTAATCAACGATTAGGGAACTAAAATGCAAGCATTGGGAACTTAATTCGTTACTTGCAAGTATTCAAAGGAGGGCTATACTATTGCCTGTTTCTATATGTTAAACGTAAAGATTGAAAAACCGAGTCAAGGCGTATTTATGGTGAAGATAAACAGTGCAGATCGCCTCACCGCAGAACGAGAGCTCAAAGAGTTTATCGCAGGCCGGACTTTCAGGCGATATATCGATCATTTCAATCCCAATAATCAGATCATTGAAATCATCGAGCCTAAGAGCGAGTGATTTTGTCTGACTGTCCCTCACCTTGATGATCCCTTCCAGAGTCGTATATTGGCGTTTGTCAAAAAATTCTCATGCGGCCCTCAGACATTTTTTCATTTTTCGCTTTCATTATACTGTTCACTTGTTTTTCAAGTACCGGCTCCCTTTTTGCACAAGGCCGTACTGAGAAAATCCTGTTCAATGGAAAAATTTTTACTGCTAGCCCAAATTCAACGGTAGCAGAAGCGGTGTCCATCTCCGGCGATAAGATAGTCGCGGTTGGGTCATTCGCTTCTGTTCGAGGCAGTGTGAGCGATGGAGCCGAACTAATTGATCTGAAAGGCAAGTGTTTGTTGCCTGGACTGATCGACAGTCATATCCACGCCATCGGAGGGGGTGAAAGCCTGATGATCGCGACATTAAACGATGTGTTGTTGAGCAAGGAGGAGTTGGGAAAATTTGCCAAAGAGGCAATTGAAAGCAAAAAGGGACTACGTGGCGATGTGTTGTACATCGGAGGTGTGCATAGCAGCACGTGGGCATCGGTAGGGGACTTGATAGACTTGTTTAACAAGGCGCCTTTCAATAGCCAGGCCGTTGTTCTGCGCGGCTCAGATAAACATACCTCATGGGCTAACAACGTAGTACTAAAACGGGCAGGAATAAACGCGCAATTTATCCACGGCTTGTCAGCAGCAGAAAAAAAGTATTTCGGGTTCAACCAGGCGGATGAACCTAATGGTCTTATTTCCGAGAAAGGTTATCAGAAGATTGATGAGGTGCTGCCGGCAAGTCCGATACGCCCATTGGATGCAGCGGAAAATGGCGGCAAATATCTGAACAGCCTCGGAATTACGGCGTGGCTGGATCCTTCTGCAGGTAATATCGAAGACGGTGAAAGCAACAGCCATCTGGAAGTTTACAGTACATTACTGGGACAAAAAAAATTGAATGCCCATGTGACTGCTGTCGTTGTTGCGAATGCGAGTGAAGATCCGGCACCTCAGGTTGCAATCATTAAGAAATTACAACAGCGATATAAGAACGTCGAAGGTATGCGCGTGTTGGGTTTCAAAATATTTGCTGATGGAGTTTTAGAATATCCTACGCAAACCGCAGCTGTATCAATTCCTTACCTGAACTCAGGTCAAAACGGATCATTGATGTTTGAGCCGTCGAAGTTTAAAGCGTTCGCTGCGTTCGCAGACAAGGAAGGACTACTGGTTCATGTTCATGCAATTGGTGACCGTGCCGTTACTGAAACGTTAAATGGATTCGCACATATGCGGCAATCAAATGGTAACGCGGATATCGCTCATTCAATCACACATTTGCAGATAGTTGTACCTGCTGATTTTAAAAGATTTTCACATTTAAAGATCATTCCCAGTATGCAGCTCCTTTGGGCCAATGCTGATAATTATGTCGTTGACCTGGTGAAACCTTACATTGATCCGTCGCTTTACCGTCGACAATATCCGGCGATGTCATTGTTACGGGCAGGGGCGAAAATTGCGGGCGCCAGCGATTGGCCCGTCAGCTCGGCAAACCCTTTCGAAGCAATTCATATGGGAGAAACACGCGTTGGAAAAAAAGGCGTTCTCGAAGCTACTGAAGTGATGACGCGTGTAGAGATGTTAAAGGCCTACACTATCAATGCAGCGAAGGTGTTGATGATGGAAAAAACTATTGGATCCATTGAGCCGGGAAAACAGGCGGATTTTGTGTTGGTAGACCGCGATGTATTATCGGTGTCGTCCGATGATGTGAATAAAACTTCGGTGATATGGACGATGTTTGCAGGAAAAATCGTGTATAGTAAATAGCTAAAGAAACTATCAGGGGGAATATTTTAATTGGGGTATAAAAGCATTCGCATTAACCTTTAACTTCAGGCAAGAAAAATAAATAAGTATGAATCTTAATATAGTCGCCCAGGATCAGAATACCTATGACGCCATTGTCGTCGGAACCGGGATCAGTGGTGGATGGGCCGCAAAGGAGCTTACGGAAAAAGGATTGAAAACTCTTGTGCTAGAGCGAGGTCGTGACGTAAGGCACATTGTCGACTATCCAACAATGACGAAAGAACCGTGGCAACTTCCTCATGCAAACAAACTTCCCGCTGAAGAAATAAAGTTCTACCCCGTTCAATCACGAACGAATTGGGTGACTCAAGCTAATAAACATTGGTGGGTCAAAGATGATGAGAATCCTTATACCGAAGTAAAACCCTTCGACTGGATCCGTGGCTATCACACCGGCGGCCGTTCCATCATGTGGGGAAAACAAACGTATAGGCTATCCGACCTTGATTTTGCAGCCAACGCCAACGATGGCGCGGGAGTCGACTGGCCTGTTCGCTATAAGGATCTTTCTCCCTGGTATGATTACGTGGAAACTTTTATCGGCGTGAGCGGAAGGGCCGAAGGATTGCCACAGTTACCTGACGGAAAATTTCTGCCACCTATGGACTTGAATTGCGTGGAAGAACTTTTCAAGGAGAAGATGTCGGAGAAATTTAATCGCGTGATCACTATCGGCCGTGTTGCACACCTTACGGCCGCGTTGCCACACGATCCCAGCCGTGGAATATGCCAGTCCCGAAATCTCTGTGACCGCGGGTGTCCTTATGGCGCTTACTTCAGCAGCAATGCATCCACACTTCCTGCCGCTGCAAAAACCGGAAACATGATCTTCAGACCTTATTCCATTGTTCACTCTATTATATATGATGAAAAAAAGGGCAAGGCGGTAGGAGTAAGGGTTTTTGACCCGGAATCAAAACAGGAGATTGAATATTTTGCAAAGATTATCTTTTTGAATGCATCAACACTAGGTAGCACACATATTTTACTCAACTCAACGTCGTCGAGATTTCCCAACGGTTTAGGCAACGGCAGCGACCAGCTGGGACGTAATCTTATGGACCATCAATATCGAGCCGGAGCAGATGCTCAGGTGGAGGGCTTCGATGATAAATACTATATCGGCCGCCGACCTAATGGGATATACATCCCACGGTTTCGCAATGTAGGAAATGACAAACGCACAGATTATGTGCGTGGGTTTGGATATCAGGGAGAAGCAAGCCGTTCGGATTGGTCACGAGGAGTTCGCGAAATGGCTTTTGGATCAGAGCTTAAGGAGTCATTAACCACACCCGGAGGATGGAGCATAGGGATCACAGGTTTCGGTGAATGTTTACCCAATCCGCAGAATCGTGTCACGCTCAATAAAGATAAAAGAGATGTATACGGTCTTCCAACGCTCAATATAGACGCGACTTGGGGAGATAATGAAAAAGCGATGAGGAAGGACATGAAGGAGTCAGCTGCTGAAATGCTGGAAGCGGCGGGATTCAAGAACGTAAACATCTTTGATAACCCCGATAATATGGGACTTGGAATACATGAGATGGGAACGGCACGAATGGGTAACGATGCTAAAACGTCGGTGTTAAACAAATGGAATCAGGTTCATGAAGCTCCGAACGTGTTTGTTACGGATGGCGCGGCTATGACTTCATCGGGATGCCAGAATCCATCTCTGACATACATGGCACTTACGGCGCGTGCTGCCGATCATGCCGCGAGTGAATTAAAAAAAGGAAATTTGTAAACTTCAAATAAAGGTCATGAACAGAAGAGAAGCAATACAGCGTACAGCCATGGCGTTAGGTTATGCGGTTACGGGACCGGCGCTAGTTGGAGTATTAAAAGGTTGCAAGGCGACGCCGGAGGTAAATTTCAAGCCGGTATTCTTTAATGAAGGGCAGGCCGCCTCGGTCGCAGAGATTGCAGAGATAATCATCCCGAAGACTGATACTCCCGGTGCAAAAGATGCAGGTGTGCCCGGTTTTATCGACAGCATGCTCAAGGAGGTATATTCAAAAGAGGAACAAGATAAATTCCTCAAAGGCCTTGAGGAGTTTGATGCTGATGCCAAAAAAGAATATGGCGACAGCTTTATGAACTGCAAACCCGAAGATCAGGTGGCCCTGTTTAAGAAACATCACGATGCGGCCGTTTCAGCACTGGGTACCGGTGGGCCTACCGGATGGTGGAACTCTGCCGGCGGGGCCGATAAACCTTTTGTGTTAAAAGTAAAGGAGTTGACGTTGCTGGGATTCTTTACAAGCGAACCGGGAGCAACACAGGTGCTTCAATACAATCAGGTTCCGGGGCCTTTTCAGGGATGCGTTCCACTATCACAAGTAGGAAAAGCCTGGGCTACCTGACGTCATAGGAGAGTCTCTCGCGCTTCGCGACGGACTCTGCGTCTTCGACAGCGCAAATCGACCGTCCACGCGGTTATCTTCTCGCCCCGAGTTCTCGGGGCGACGACACTGAGCAGCCACTTTACCATTCGGTGATTTGGTGATTGCCCGATTGACTGATTTACTTCGATATAGTACAAAAGCTATTTAGTACTTGCATTAAAGTCCCTGAAGGGGATTTAGGGGTGTTTAGGAAGGGAGTACTTTACCTTGTGAAAAAAATACTTGAGTGTTGATTTATTGAGTGTTGAATGTTGAGTGTTGAAATCTGCTACGTCTGGTCAGAACACTCACCATTCAACAAAACAACCCTCAACACTCAAGTATTTTCTGCCTACTGTATATAACTCCTTTACGGGATTTAGGGGTGGTTAGGCTGTCCTCGCCATTTCCCATCCGATAATACTTTTCTTTCGGGCTGAGCTCCATCGATATTCTCCCAAGATGCCATCCTTGCGTATCACGCGATGACATGGTATCAGGTATGCTATGTGATTGGCACCTACTGCTGAGCCTACTGCCTGCATGGCCTTTGGATGTTGAATCGTTTCGGCGATTCCCTTATAGGTGGTCACTTCTCCCATAGGTATTCGCAATAACGCCTCCCAAACCTTTACCTGAAAGTTCGTACCCTTTACAAATACATGAAGCTTGCCCGATGAGTTGTCGCCAGGAGTCCGAAAAATCTTGTCGACAAAAGTAGCGGTCAGATCCTGATCCTGGTGAAATACCGAGTTGTGCCAATGTTCTTTCATCGCTTCAAACCCGGGTTTTGGATCCTCATCCGTTTGAAGGAAGGATAACCAACAGATGCCTCGTTCGGTGACACCGATCAGACACGGCCCGAATGGGGTGCTATGAATTCCGTATTCAACGCGGATACCCGATCCATGGAGTTTGTATTCCTGCGGCGTTACACCCTCGAGCGTTGTAAACAAGTCGTATACTCTGGACTGGCTGCTTAATCCTGCAGACTCGGCTACTTCGACGAGATTCCTCGATTGAAGGAGCTTATCCTTTAAATAGTCTACCGTGAGAAATTGCAGGAATCTCTTCGGACTTATACCCGCCCACTCAGTAAATATCCGTTGAAAGTGGAACGGCGAGAGGTGCACTTTTTCAGCTACTTCATCCAACTCAGGCTGGTGCTGAAAATTCTTTTCGAGGTAATGAATAGCCTCCTCGATTCTTTTGTAATTGATATGGGTTTCTGGCGCTGTCAAGAACATAAAATTAGGGTTTTTTAATGACTCAAAGTTGCAGCAGAATGCAGGGCCATTCAACCCGTTTCTTGCTGTTGTAGAGGGACCGTTGGTCGTTAACCGTTATCTGTTATCCGGAGATGTAAAACCTTCGGCTCAAAAAGTTGAGATGACTCGGCCATGGCATGGATGGCAATGCTTCCTTTCGCTCCCATTTAGTGGTGTCCTCCAGAGCGCTTGCTTTGCTATCAAACAACTGGGCTAATTCAATGGGTTTATGAATTGTATAGATACCTATCGTTCACGCGAAGGATCTGTCGGAACAAGAGCAGCATGGCTGATATTTGCAGATCCTTTCCGGCAGATCCTTCGCGCCCAAGTACGCCGACATTAATTTCGTTCGCAAAACCCATTCCTTTAGCGCAGGGCTTTAGTAAGGAGGGTCGCTCTGGAAGACAGAGCTAAAGACGAGGACCCACCAACTTTAACGCGTGTCATTGGTAGTTCGTAATGAGCCTATTGCAATCAATAAACGTTTGACGTTCATTTAATCTTACAAAAAATTTAGGTAGTTTAACATGCCCACTCATCACACCCACGATTAACGATTAACTGATAACCATTAACGGAAACCCTACTATGAAATACCTTCTGGCCATTATTATAACTCTTTCTATCGGCTTCTCGACTTCAGGACAACAACAGAATTTTGACACGGTAAGGATCAGGCCCGTTAAGATCACGGATCAGATCTTTATGCTTAAAGGCTCAGGCGGGAATATCGGCGTTATGATCGGTAAAGATGGAACCCTTATGATCGATGATCAGTTCGCACCACTCGCCAATAAAATAAATGGAGCGATCAAAACGCTGGATCCAGGAGAAATCAGATTTCTTGTGAATACACATCTACACGGCGATCACTCTGGCAGTAATGAAAATTTTAAACGCATGGGTGTGACTATCGTAGCTCATGACATGGTTCGCGATCGTCTCAGCAAAGAACAAAAAAGCAGAACCGGCCAGGTAACACCTCCGCGTGAAAAAGATGCGCTGCCCGTCATAACTTTTGCCGACAAGTTGAACTTCCACCTAAACGATGAGGATATAGAACTTATCCATTTAGATCCTGCTCATACCGACGGAGATGTGGCAATTCATTTCATAAAAGCCGACGTATACCATATGGGCGATATGTTTGTCACCTATGGATATCCTTATATTGACTATGGTAGCGGAGGATCTATCAACGGATTCATTACGACCCTTGACAAGTTGTTGGCCATGATGAATGACAACACCAAAATTATTCCCGGTCATGGAGAGCTCTCTACAAAAGCAGATATGAAAAAATTCAGAGACAGACTTGCTGATATTCGGGATCAGGTCGCAGCGGCTTTGAAGAAGGGAAAAAAGGTTGAAGAGATCACTGGCCTGGGAATCACCGACAAATACGAAGCGGAGTGGGGGAAAGGATTTCTTAAAGGCAAAGACTTTGTTCTGGGTATAGCTGAAAATCTCAAGCCTCCGGCTAAATAAGAAACGGCTTTATTTGACTGCCGTTAATGTGCGCTCCTTCCAGATCCTGTATTCCTGATGCAGGCATTTTCCGCACGGACGAAAACCAGCGAGGATAGCTTCATTGCGATCCACAAAAAATGTTCTGTTCTCTTTTTTCATTCGTTTTCCCCCCGAACATGTTAACGTGCCATAGATCTTCGCTGGGATGTTTCCCGCATACGTAATCTTATTGCCGTGGATAAGGGATCGAACTTCCGCATCTGAAAGTTTTTTATGTTCGATCATGCGGCGTCATGAAAGATTATCCCCAATGAATAACGTATGCCATCGGTAACTTCGCTGATACCGTGCTTCATTTTTGCACGGTAGTATCCGCGACCGCCTTTTACAGGCCGAAAGTTTGTGGTGAAAATCAGCGCATCGCCCTGGTTGGGATGAACTACATCTGCTTTTGACTGAGCACGTGGTATCTGCTCCGTCATGACGAATTCTCCACCGCGATGATCTTTACCCTCCTGACTCAAAACAAAAACCACCTGGAACGGAAAGTACACATCGCCGTATAGATCCTGGTGAAGCGTGTTGAATCCTCCCGCCTCATACCGAAGAATAAGCGGTGTGGGACGCATTTGATGGTTGATGTTACATTGTTCTATTAACTGCCGGTGAATAGAAGGAAACGTCGTGTTTATTCCGAGTTTGGCCATCCATTCATTCGCCAAGTGACTTAATGGTGCGTAGAGCATTTCACGAATTGTTTGTATCGTGGGAGGCAATGGATAGTTAAAATATTTGTACTCTCCTTTTCCAAATCTGTAGCGTTGCATGTTGATAATACTACGGTATAGGTAGTCATCGTCGTACAATCCGGAAAGATGCCTGCACTCGTCGGGTGATAAAACCTTTGGGATGATCGAATACCCTTTTTCATTTAGTGAATCGTTGATTTGTTTCCAGTCCATATACTCGATTGACGTCATGTTTTTTTCAGTAAATAACGTGGTGTACCGACTATCTATCAACCTGATTCTTGCGACGTTTAGGTGGGTGGCTAGGTACCCAGGTAGCCAGGTACCCGGTTATATTCTACTGAAATCTGAAATTGCCTAACTTTATAGACAGATCATCACCTAAACGAATGAAGAGAACCATATTATTTTTGGCGTCGATCGTCGGAGCTTTTTGCTGTTCCTCACCGGTCAAAAAGACAGAGGCCCTTGGAGACGTCGCGTTCAAGGTAACTGGCTCCGAAGCAGCGAATGAACTTTTCATCAAAGGTCACTTGCTCATGCACAGTTTCGAATATGACGACGCCGCCGAACTTTTCCGTCTCGCGCAGCAAGAAGATACATCTTGTGTAATGGCGTTCTGGGGCGAGGCCATGACGTATAATCATCCTATATGGCAGCAACAGGACTACGAAAAAGGAAAGGCTGCCCTGGAGAAACTTGGGGTTAGTCATGAGGCGAGAATCCGCAAGACTTCATCTCAACTTGAGAAGGATTTTTTGAATGCCGCTGATATATTGTACGGTGACGGCACTAAGCCGGATCGCGATAAGGCGTATGCTGAGTTTATGGGCTCTCTGTATGAAAAGTATCCCGGCAATCATGAGGTAGCAGCACTATATGCGCTTTCGCTGTTAGGCTCAGTGACTCTGGGCAGGAACGAAGAGATCTACCAAAAGAGTGCTAACATCTCAGAAAGTATATTGAAGGATAATCCGAATCATCCGGGCGCATTGCATTATTTGATTCACGCTGACGACGATCCGCTTCACGCTGGCGAAGCTTTAGCGGCGGCCAATGAATACTCTCTTGTTGCTCCAGACGCGTCACATGCTCTTCATATGCCAACGCACATTTTTGTCGCCCTTGGTATGTGGGATAAAGTAATTGAACTCAACGTAAAGTCGTGGCGCTCCAGCCAGGAAAGAAAAGCAAAAAAAAATCTGACCAACGACGATCTTGGTTATCATTCATTCTTTTGGCTTGAGTATGGTTATTTGCAGAAAGGACGCAATGAGGATGCAAGAAATCTTTTAGATGAAATGATAAAGTATTGTGATGAACTGCCATCAAGTCGAGCCCGAAGCCATGAAATCGCAATGCGAACAACGTACTTTGTTGAAACGAACGATTGGCAGTCCATGTCCTTATCGGATACCACAAACGTCACCGACATGGGTGTTTATATCCGAGCCAGGCAGCTGTTTGTTCAGGGTGTAAAATACTTTCACAACGGTGATGCTGGGGGATTGATACAGACGATTTCTCAAATAAATACAATGCGTCAAATTGAGTCCGTGACTCTTAACAGTGACGGCATCGCGGTTTGTAAAAGTGGAGCCTTGAGTCCTTCGGGTACTACGCAATTGGATATTGATCAGGTGCATGTGATGGAGGCCGAACTTGAGGGCCTAAAAGCCTGGAAGAATAACGATCTTGAAAGTGCCGAGCGATGGTTTAAAGAGGCCCTGGCTGTGGAGGAAAAAACCAGCTATTCTTTTGGCCCACCGGCTATTGTGAAACCGTCTGGAGAGTTATATGGTGAATTCCTTTTGGAGGTGAATCGTCCCGCCGACGCAATGCAGGCTTTCGATGCATCCCTGCACCGTGCCCCGAAACGTCGTTTGTCGCTCGAAGGAAAATTAAAGGCTGCAAAGATGCTGAAGCGTGAAAACGAGATAAGTGAATTGGAGAAGGAACTTTCTGGGGTGTAGATCAATACGCAGTGTCTGTAAAATAAGGCCTGTGTAAAAAGCGCCATGATAATAGCTGTTATTTAGTCCGTTGCGTCATACGGAAATCTATTAAACAGGCAATGGGCACAGCGTAACGGACTACAGTAAGCGAAAATGTTTTCGAAAGGTCAATAACCTTGTTCAATGGTGTCGGATCGCACACCCATCAATTATTTAGGGATGTAAAAAGGATTTTAAAACAACGCCTGTTTAACGTACGTAATAATTATATATTTACTCCATGCCCAGTATTCTCCCAGGATTCGAGTACGACATTTTTATTTCCTACCGACACAAGGACAACAAGCGGGAGCATTGGGTAACCGAATTTGTCAACATACTGGGTGCGGAGTTGGAGACCACTTTTAAGGAGAACATTTCAGTTTATTTTGATGTAAACCCTCGAGATTTCTTGTTGGAGACGTACGACGTCGATAAAAGCCTGGAAGGTAAGCTTAAGACCATAGTCTTCATTCCAATTTTTTCACAGACTTATTGCGATACTTCCAGCTTCGCGTGGACGCACGAATTTTGCACGTTCAATAGAATGGCCAGCGCCGACTCATTCGGACGCGATATCAAACTTCGCAATGGAAACACCGCTAGCCGTATTTTACCGGTAACAATTCACGATCTCGAACCGGAGGACAAGGCGCTAATAGAAAACGAGCTGCATACAAAGGTCCGCTCGATCGATTTTATATTTAGGTCACCAGGCGTAAACCGCCCATTGCGCAAAGACGATAAGCGGACCGAGAATTCGAGCAGGATCGTGTATCGCGATCAGATTAACAAGGTAGCTAATGCGATTAAGGAGATCATCAATGGTATAAGGTACCCTGATAGGACCATGGATCTTTCTTACCCGGCCGCAGTAGCTAACGACGACGAGAAATTACTGGTATCGTCAGTAAAAGAACGGGTAGATGAGCAGGACTTGCAGGACAAATCTATTGCCGTACTTCCATTTGTAAGTCTTGCACACGACACGTCACAGGAATATTTTGCGGACGGTATTACTGAAAATATTCTTATACAATTGGCAATGCTGCGAAACATCAGGGTCATTTCCAGGACGTCGGTAATGCGGTACAAAAAAACCACAAAATCCGCGCCCGAGATCGCTGTAGAGTTGGGAGTAAAGTATCTCCTCGAAGGAAGCGCCCAGACGCATGGCAACAAGGTCCGTATCAATGTCAAACTTGTAGATGCTCAAAAGGATCACCAGGTGTGGGCAAAAGCATTTGTAGAGAGTCTGGACGATATTTTCGAGATCCAGGGGAGTGTTGCTCAGGCTGTAGCCAAGGAGTTGCAATCCTCCCTGAACCCTGCAGAAAGTGAAAAGCTGAAAGGAGTACCCACGACAAATCTCGAGGCGTACGACCTTTATCTGAAAGGGCTTCATGCATTCAATCAATGGGGAGTACAGGGATATCGTACGGCCTCAGAATATTTTAAACGTGCTTTAGAGGTCGACCCGGAATACAAGCAGGCGTATTCTTACCTGGCCGCCTCGTATTCAGCAAGGATGTCATGGAACGGAGACCTTTCTCCAGGGGAAGCGTTGATACATATCGACAAATATTTAAATGAGGCCTGGAAAAGAGGTGCTACTGACAATGACTATCTGACAAAACTTTTCGTCGAATTTTTTATTAATAAGGATTTCGACGCTGCCGATAAGATGTTACGGACGGCCATTGAGTTGGGACCGAACAACGCCACAGTATATTATACAGGGAGCTATCTGCTTTGCATGCGAGGACTCTTCGATGAGGCACTGGTTCTGATCAATGCAGGTAAAGCAATCGAGCCGAGCAGTGTCGCGTACTTTAATTACTACGGCATCTACTTGTACTTAACCGGTCAGTACGAGGAGGCTATCGCAAATTTCGAGGAGGCATTAACACTTTTTACGCAGGTATTGAGGTTTTATGATCACATGGGCCGGGTCTATCTGACAATGGGGAATTACGCCGAGGCATTGGAGATTCTGAAAACTGGATTGCGTTTCGCAAAAGTACGGCCACCGTCAATGCTTTCTTATCAGGCAATAGCCTGTATAAAAAGTCAACAGGAAGTAATAGCAGAAGACTTGCTTAAGGAATTGATCCAACGGAGCAGCAAGAACGAAAAAGGAGTCAATCTTTACATTGCCCACATCTATACGGCCTGGGATAAGATCCCCGAGGCGATTGCCTGGCTGAAGAAGGCGGAAGCATCCAACGACATTGACCTGATCTGGCGCGATGTGGATCCGTTGTTAAAAAATCTAAGGCAAGCACTGGCACATCAGGTTCCCGATTTTGCTGCGGCCGAAAAGGTAATCCTCCAAAAACAAAGAGAAGAGCTGCCTAAAGATCTGACCTACCACAATGTTGAGCACGTCGAAGATGTCGTTCAGTCATCAATTCAGATTGCTCAGCACGAAAATGTGAGTCCCGAAGATATTCGCCTTTTGCGGATCGCTGCGTTCTACCACGATTCCGGATTTATCACGGCTGCAAAGAATCATGAGGAGCATGGATGTACTCTTGTCCGCGCTACGCTACCGTCATTCGGATTCAGCAATGAGCAAATTGAAATTATCTGTGGGATGATCATGGCAACCAGGATCCCTCAAACTCCTCAAACCGCAC
>DATHIE010000127.1:0-5627 GCA_035316905.1 Chryseolinea sp.
ATTCGTAGCAGGCGGACATGGATATTTGCATCGCAAGACCCAGAACAATTTTCAAAAGGAATTTTCTCATAGCACTTTTTTGAAAGTTCGTTTCCAGTTGAGATCTGTGAAGTTGAACTTTTAGAGCCAATGGGATTATCCCGGATCTTTCAATTACTAGCTGATTTAAATCGACTACCTGAAATCAGGGAGCAGGAATTATTTAGAACATTCCCGAGTTATCAGTCTGGGGAATAGAATTTAGAATTTAGAATTTAGAATTTAGAATTTAGAATTTCTAACTTCTGTCTACCCAGGCTACGGACGGCCAAGCACAACTCTTCTCTTTATAACGGCAAAGATCCACACCACCACTATCCATCCTGCAAGCGCAAACTTCAACGTTGATATCAATGCGGTAGGAAAATAGTCTTCTATCGACCGGATGTTATGCAACATGATCGAGTTTTCGGCGAAATCAAGAGCACCGCTAGCAACGGCCAGCGGAATATTTAGACGCAAGAGATTATTCAATACGCGGTTCTGTTCGCGATTCATTTGATGATTTGAGCAGTTGATCATCAGCAATACGTAAAACACCAAAAAGGCATAATCGAGCCATATACTGCTCTTGACCGTATACATTACTTTCTTGTCCTCCCACGACCGAATGATTGCAGGAGCTTCTTGCTTATTTGCAAATTCAAAGGCCTCAACGGTAGCGACCTGCGCAGAGCGTAGATGATAGCACTTCATCCCCAGTACAACCATGAGAATAATTGTTCCGATCCATAATAATCCTCTGAACCACGGCATACCTTAGAATTTTTTTACAACATAAACATTGGGATACGTCGGCGCGGCGGACTCATTTATACATTTAATGAATACGTCACCGATCTTCATTGCGTGCTTGGGCTTTACATGCAATTCATCTACCCATCCTTCCGGCCCAACCAATCCGCGCGAATCGATATGAAATATGTTCGAATGACTTCTTTCTTCCCTGAAAAGTCTCCCAATGTCAATCATCATTTCATTGAACAGGTAGATCATCGCGTAGATGATCTTGCGATGAAGCTCATTATCATCTGGAATACCTCGCATCTGCAGTGGTTCCTTAAGCCATCCCCCGTGCCCAAGAAAAAAACGAATAAATGGAATATACCAGTTTATCGGATTAAATCCGATGCCCTTTGCATGTGATGGCCGCGCGTAATCATAACCCTGGGTAATGATTTTCATGCCCGAAAATTTACCAGGCTCATTTTTTTTCCCGAGTATACCATCAATGAGGAAGTAGTACTGTAAATGAAAGAACATCAGCAGCGCAAAAAAATCCTTTGAAAGGTATTTGCAGCCTTCTTCAAACTCTGTTGCATCTAATTTCGTATGAACTTCGTTCGCTTTGCCGATGATTTCCTTCGCCCATTCATTTTTTTGGTATTCTTTACTTTCTCCACTTGGATCGACTATTGCGGCAAGCCTCTTCGAACCGACGAGGTCGTTTCCTCCTCCGCTTATAAGGAAGATGTCAGGGTGCAGCAGTGAAAGTTCCTCAACGTATTCCCTACCCGTAAGCATGTTCAGGAACCAGTCGCCGCCAGCTGCAAGACTGTACAGTGCGAAATTCTTCTCCATGCGGATGCGGTCGATGATGTCCGTGAGGATAATGGGATAGTTGAACCATGAATCCCCTTCGGCAAGGATGACCTTTTTCTCTGTGTCCTTAAGGTCCCTGAACCCGCGTCTGATCTTTTTGGCGAACTCGTAGTTCCTATTGTTATTCTTTATTAAGTTAAAACGCCGTAACATTCCATCGACCGCCGACAGGTCAAAAATATATTTTTCATTGAGGTCATAGATACGTTGGATGATCACGGACAACTCTTCCGCCGTGATCCCCTTTCGTTCGTCCTGCTCAACAGAAGGGTCGCCCTCGCGTAATTCGATAAGGTCTTTTTTAGTGATGTTGTTGGAGAGAAGACAGCCGATAAGTTCTGTTCTCCTTTCTCCCGATTTTGTGAACTGCGGGTCGATTGACCTTAAATTTTTCGTGATCGGTGTTCTTTCGAGTCGCATTGTATCTTAGTTAGGTAGCCACCAAAAATAAACCCATCCGCCACCAGGACAGGCGGCGGATGGGCTCCATAGATTAAAGGACGGGAATTGTTATGATTAAGGCAAGCGGGGGAAACTTTATCCGTTAATGGTTAATCGTTAATCGGGGTGTGAGTGTGGGGTTTGGGCATGCTAATACAGACCATGGAGACAATCCAAATAGGCACTGGTCGTTGGGATGATAACCAATGGCGCCATGCAGTCATTACTTACCATAACGCGACTGTTGCCATCTACACAAATGCAGAACTCAATACGTCACACGTCAACTTAGGTTGATCCGAACTTGCTATCGGTGCTTCCCTGGTGTTGTCGACGCGGGCGATTGAGTCTATCGGGTCAGAGATATAATCGTGCAGAAGAAATTCGACATTCTAAATTCGTAGTTCGACATTTCCCTCACACTCGCTCGCACACTCACGAGTAACTACTAACGTCTAACATATCTGTGGCGTGAAGGGCTTTAACCTCGATCTCCCCGATCCGCCAAGTGGCGGACGGGACGCATTTATCAGCGACTATGCTATCACGCCACCGGCACTGCCTAAAAGAGTAAAGGTTTTCACTCCTTCATTTTGTGGCTTGCCCTATGTGGAGATTTCTGGTAACGCTCCCGATCCTCCCCGACGCGTCGGGGCTGCTTCTACTTAGTTAGCTTAACCTCCAGCCAATAACATTGGCATATTACAATATTATTCTAGCAAATTCTTTTCCAAACAATTTAGATTTAAACGTCACCCGAAAATAATAAAGACTCCCCTGCGAAACCTTGCGTCTCTGCGGTTAACACACCCACACCCACACTCCTCAACGACTCTCAATGCTTTTACAATTTGTAACAAACAATCTCCGTCGGACTCACTCTATAATACACGTGATTGAAAATCTGATCGACATCATACTCCGGCTCTTTATCATTCTTAATATCTATGGCGCTAAGAATTTCACCGTTTGCCTTACTAACCTGTACTAGCTGATTGCCTTTCTTTTCCTGCTTCGTCATCATAATCACGAAGGTCGGTGTGGACTGAGAAGCTTTGTAGCGAGCGTTAAACATTTTCATCGCTTGACTGGAATAATTGAAACCTGCATCGCTCAAGTCGGCAAAACCTTTTGACAATTCCTGGCCAACAACCTTTCCGGTAGGGTCTGTTGTTTTTTGTGATGCATCAGCAAATGCTGCTGAGTAAGCCGCGGCTGCTGCTCCTATGTATGCTGCACGGACGGCCTGTGCAGCGTAAAGCGCTCTCACCAACGCCGGTTCCCTGGGTGCAGGATAATATTTTGCATATGCAAGATTGCCGCCCGCATCCACTTTCACGATATTCTGTTCACTGTAAACCACAAGTCCTTCGTTGGCTGCGTCAATGAAACTCGGCAACTCTTTGCCCTCAAATGTGAGCTTAGCGGAAGTCAGCTTGCGGTTAGTGCCTGCTATCTTGTCTACTTCAATGATACCGCCCTCTTTCGGTGAGTAGACATACGCCTTGTCGCCTTTTTGTCCAACTGGGAACGGTCTTACTTTATCTCCCGATGATGGTCCCCCTGCTTCAATAGAATTTGGCCAGACCAGGGTTCCGGTATTTACATCAAGAATATTGATCTCTCGTTTAGTAACAAATAATAAACCTTTCGGAACCATTTCGCTGTAAACAAGGTCGCCTTTTAGCTTGACTGGTTTTTCATATTTGAACATTCCTGTAACCGGATCGAGTACATTCAGATAATACTCTTCAGCTTTGTTATTAAACGCGTTGTCAAATGCCGTAGTCATCAAAATTCCTTTTTCCGTGTGAATGTAGCTCACTACGCTGCCTTGCGCTTTGTTTCCTTTTCCCTTCTTACCCCAGGTGGTCAGTCCACTTTGATAGTCGATAAAATTGACGGTAGGCTTTTGTGATGACTGCGGACACACGATAAACCCTTTTTCAAGAGGAATTACCTGGTTCAAATGATCCTCTTCCTTTGCAGGCTGCTTCCACAACGGTGCCCCTGTTGCACTGTTGAATGCATAATACTGATTTATATAATACTTGGTCGGTTGTCCAGTTTGTGTGCCTGAGCTTGTTGTAAAACCGGATCCAGATTGAGTTTCACTTTCCACGCCTACGAAGGTTACATCCTTCTTGTGAGGAGAAAAGAACACTTTAGCTTTCAGCGACGGTTGAACAGCGTTCTTCCAGGCAAGCTCACCGGTAGCTGACTTCAGCTTCATCACAAACATCGGGTGTGTAATCAGAACAAATTCATTATCCACCTCAACAGGTTCGCTGGTGAGTTTTTGTAAGCCACTCATTTGCGCTCCAAATGTTTCAAGTGAACCTAAAATCCCTTTTGACTTCGGCGCGTCAGGCTTGAACAATTGGTCGTTCACCCAAAGCTGCTTGCCCGATTGAATGTCGTACATGAAAACGGTGGCGAAAAGGTCTTTTAAGTCGACGCCCTGTTTAACACCCAGGATCAATAATCTTCCTGACTGGGCAAGCACATGACGACTAAGCACACCTATCCCTTCTTTTTGTGAATCAAACAATACTTTGCCGTCTAATACTTTGATTATTGCTTGTAATGGGATCGATGATTTCTGATCGACTTTGTAGGTGACAGTGAGAAATTCTGTTCCGGCGACTTCTTCCATCATAGAAGGATTCAACGCTGCAAACGACTTATTCTCCCAGGCGATCGTACCGTCTGCCGGATTCACTCCATACAAAGCATTGTTGGTACTGACGATGATGGTTCCAAGGGAATGAATGCGCTGCCAGTTCACAGGACTTGTAAACTTAGCGGACCATGCCGGTGCAGTCTTAGGCTGCGCATGAACAATAAAAGGAATTATCCATGCCACGGCAAGAATTAAGCATGATTTTCTCATATATGTTGGTTTAGGCGTGCTCGTAGTAAGCGGAAGGTATTTTGCATTAACTGCTTCAAAGTTAGCACTTAAGCCATCGATTTTTTCTATCCGCCGTATGGCGTTTTTGTTAATTAAGCGATTCCCCGGTCGAGTCGAGTGAGTGCGTTTGCCTCAGGCGTACACGGACTTCTTTAATCGCAGAGACCACAGAGGACCGCGCAGAGAGCCGCAGATCTACACAACTTGTAGACTACACGCATTTGCATTGGTATTCCCCTGGGTAACCTCTGCGTCTTTGCCCCGAGCTCTCGGGGGTGAACACACCCGCGCCCGCACTCATACGCAAACGCCATACCCATTTGCACAACCTATCTTCCGTCCCTCCCCTCAAAAAAAAAACAAAAATCCCGGTAACCTTCCCATCTTTCGAGAGTATATTAACTACATTTAAGTAAAATATATATGACGTGAACCGACATCAACTAGGCGAATTTGAAGAAATCGTTATGCTAACCGTGGGCATCCTCTACAAAGGAGCATATGGCGTAGCTATCATCGATGAAATCGAACAACGCACCAATCGCAATGTGAGCATTGGCGCATTGCAGACCGTATTAAGAAGACTGGAGAGCAAAGGCTATCTAAACTCCGAATTTGGAGAAGCTACCAA
>DATHIE010000128.1:0-3046 GCA_035316905.1 Chryseolinea sp.
TGGGTATTTGATCCACTCAATCCCGCCACGTATGACCTGCAATTTTCACTTTATGAAGATGCTATAGCGGCAACACCATTCGGCAAATACCTTCACGTCGGAGGTGATGAGGTGGGAACCCTTGGGAAATCGGCATTGTCCAAAGCTTCGGGAATGCAGCCACTGGAACTTCAAATGTATTGGCTGAAAAAAGTTACTGATTTTGCACAGCAACATAACCGAATTCCAATTTTCTGGGATGATATGGTTTTTAAGCTCGCCGATCTTTACAAAACTACCTACGATGCCGCTATACCCGCTAAGGAGGTTGCTGACCAATGGAAAAAAAATGCACCACTGTTGGATAAAAGTTTGCCACTTTTTCCCAAAGTATGTGTCTATATGCGTTGGAACTATGACGACCCTATGTTGCCAGGCAATCAAATGGCGATCGACTGGTACAAGGCCAATAACCTTACCGTTATGGCTGCAACTTCTGCACAAACGTACTCTTCCATGTTCCCCCATACCATTGCGCAGTTCCAGCCAATAAAGAAATTTTGTAAGCTGACATCTGAAAAGAAGATGAGCGGAATATTGTGTACCATTTGGGATGATACGTCCCCGCATCTTGAAGTTATTTCTCGCGGTGTGTTCGATTTTGCATTGTTCAGTTGGAATTACGAGGATATCCCGATGGAGAAAGCGCATGCCTTGTTTCAGCAACGTTTTTATGGCGCCTCCCTTGCAAATCCTTCTTTCAATTTCCAGGACCTGTTGGAGGAAGGAACCACTCCCTTTTGGGCGACTGCGTTTCTTCAGGAAGGTGACCGTGAGGTATATCACAAAACATTTAACCTGATAACGCTACCGGATCCGAAAAATAAAGGCGCCTGGAGCAAGAAGTACAAAGAGAAACTTTCCAAAGCAAATGAAGTACGGGTGAGGCAAACTGAAATTGCCAGGCAACTTGGCGCAGCTCTGGCACTAACGCGTAGAAATGAAGATGCCTTGTCGCTTTTTAATGTGATCAATGAACTGCAAACGTATACTTCCGATTTGTTGCTCCAGCTTCAGCAATATGATCAGGCTTCTGAAAAGGAGAAGAAGGAGAGGGCACTGCAGGTTAAAAAGACGCTGGAGAGTTTTCCGGCAATCAGAGCGCGCTTCGAAGAAGCCTATGGAAAAACCAGGATCATGGGTAACCCGCCCGGTTATCAGCTGGATTCAAACTTTCACCATCATCTGGCGAACGGTACGAATACAACTGACTGGATCTTTATATATGAGATCGCGATGAATGAAAAAATTAACGATTGGTTAAAGCATAAGGTATAGGGTATAGGGTATAATTCATTAATGTCTAATGTCCAATTTCCAATGTCAAATTTCGAACTGAGGACATTCCTATCGACATTGGGAGTTGGACATTGGACATTCCCTCGGAAAATCATCTTTCAAGCACAATTTTTGATTGAGGGAAATAATACGATGACGTGGCTACTATAATAATTAACATTCAATGAACAAGATACTCAGGTTCTTTTCGAAGCATGCACCGATGCACCTTTCGATGGTGATTGGCTTAGCATTTTACCTTCCGTTTGTTTCATGCACAACCGCGTACGCTCAAAAACCTATTATAGAATGGGTGGATATCCCAGCAGGAACATTTACGATGGGTAGTCCAAAGGGTGAGATGGAGCGCGAAAAAAATGAAACACAACATCAGGTAACCTTAAGCGCATTCAAAATGAGTAAGTATGAGGTTACATTCGAACATTACGACCGTTTTTGTGACGCAACCGGCAGGAAGAAACCTGACGACTCAGGATGGGGAAGAGATAGCCGCCCGGTTATGAGAGTAAGTTGGGACGATGCTAAAGCGTTTGCTGACTGGATGGGTTGCCGCCTTCCCACAGAAGCAGAATGGGAATATGCCTGCCGGGCTGGAACAACTACCGCTTATTACACGGGTAACAACCTGACCACTGAACAGGCGAACTATAACGGTAATTACCCTTACTACAAAAATCCAAAGGGCGCATACATTGAAAGAACAGTCAGAGTCGGTAACTATGAACCGAATGCGTGGGGATTGTATGATATGTATGGCAACGTATGGGAGTGGTGCAGCGATTGGTTGGGAGATTACCCGGCCGAGCCACAAACAAATCCGCAGGGTCCATCAACAGGCACTGTCCGCGTACTTCGCGGCGGCAGTTGGTACAGCTACGCTGCATACTGCAGATCAGGTTTTCGTGACAGCCGCGATCCGAATACACATTACGATGACTTTGGCTTCCGGCTGGTTTCTTCTTCTAGGTAGGTATAGTATATATGGTATATGGTATAAGGGTTAATTGTTGATTGTTAATTGTTGTTTGTTGATTGTTAATGAATAATGATGGAGTATATGATGGGTTGGATATCTAAATTTCAGTGAAGGAAAAATGATACAATAACTTTCGAAGCAGACGGACTTATAATTAGAAATTAATGAATGAGATATTTAGGTTTCTTTCGAAGTATGGCGCGATGCACCTTTGGAAGTTTATTGGCTTAGCGTTTTGTCTTCTGTTCTTTTCATGCGAGCCAAAGAAAGCGTCAGAAAAAGAGCTTGTCGTGAATTGGGAAAAACTCGGGCCTGGTGGCGGCGGTGCCACATTTATTCCGACGTTCTCTTACGAAACTTCTCAGAATTTTCTGGTTCGGTGCGACATGACGGGATCTTACATCACGAATGACGGAGGTATATCCTACCAGCAGGTGAACTTTGCCAACGGAGCCAACGCCTATGCATTTGATCCCCATAATGCAAACTCAATTTGGATCGGATCGACCACATTGAATCATTCTACAGATGCAGGTAAGACATGGGAAATAGTTTTTCCCAAGAAAGAAGAAATAGTAAGTGAGTCATTTCACGACGATCATGCAAGCTATAGTATCGAAACAATCGACAGTTCGTTATATGAACAGGAGTACGGCCGCATCGGGACCATTCGCATCGACCCTGTCGTGGCTGGAGCGATGTATTTTAGCATGGGGCCATTTTTCTTTTATA
>DATHIE010000129.1:0-4767 GCA_035316905.1 Chryseolinea sp.
ATTCTTCCGCCACGATCTGCGCAAGTGATGTTCTGATAATATCGTGACAGTCTTTACGGGCAAAGCGGAAGTTGGCCAGAATATCAGAACATCACTTGCGCAGATCGTGGCGGAAGAATTGGAAGTCAGCGTTGACAAGATTGTGATGGTGATGGGTGATACCGAACTTACGCCCTATGATCGAGGCACCTTCGGCAGCCGGTCAATTCCTTACATGGGTCCTCAACTTCGAAAGGCCGCAGCCACGGCCCGTGAACATTTGATCGACCTTGCAGCCGCGCGCTGGAAAACGGACCGATCCTCGATAAGAATAGAAAATGGAATAGCTACCAACTTAAAAGGCAAAGAGAAAATCAACATCGGACAGTTGACAGAGGGCAAGAAGTTGGTAAAGGGCATTAACGACAAGGTTGCCTTAAAACCGGTGTCAGCCTGGAAAGTAGCCGGCACTTCTGTAAAGAAAGTGAACGGCAAAGATTTTGTTACGGGGAAACACAAATACGTTTCGGACCTGACACTCCCGGGTATGTTGTATGGTAAAGTGCTAAGGGCTCCCGCATATGGGGCCACGTTGACGAGTGTGGATACTTCAGTGGCAAAGAACATGAAGGACGTTGTCGTTGTGCAGGATGGAAATTTTGTCGGGGTTGCAGCACCTAGCCTTACCGTCGCAAATGAAGCTCTTGCAGCGATAAAAGCTGACTGGAAGACTACACCTCAGCCTTCGCGCGAGGAAATTTTTAAGCTACTGAAAGAAAAATCGGAGAAGGGCAACGACGAAGGATCGTCTGGAAATGTTGAACCATCTTTTAACACATCAGATCAAAAAATTGAACGCTCGTTCACCATTGATTATATCGCCCACGCACCTCTCGAGCCGCGTGCGGGGGTGGCGCAATGGACGAATGGAAAGCTTACCGTATGGACGGGTACACAAAGGCCGTTCGGAGTTCAGGAAGAGCTTGAGCAATTATTTCATGTTCCGAAAGAAAACATAAGAGTAATACAGCCGGATACTGGATCTGGTTATGGAGGCAAACACACTGGTGAAGCAGGCATCGAAGCCGCGAGGCTTGCGCGTGATGCAAAAAAACCTGTCAAAGTTATTTGGACACGCGAGGAAGAATTTACGTGGGCGTATTTTCGTCCAGCTGGTGTCATAGAAGTAAAAGCCGGAATTTCCAGCGACGGAAAGTTGAAGTCGTGGGAATTTCACAATTACAATTCCGGCGGTTCGGGTATTGAGACACCGTATGCTGTAGCGGACAAGAAGATTCAATTTCATCGTTGCGATTCACCCCTACGCCAGGGCTCTTATCGCGGTCTCGCAGCCACGGCAAATGTATTCGCACGCGAATGTATTATGAATGACCTGGCAGTTCAGGCGAAAATAGACCCTCTAACCTTCCGTCTGCAAAACCTTGAAAATGAACGTATGATCGCAGTTCTAAAGGCAGCAGCAGAAAAGTTCGGATGGGGAAAACCAGTTGCGCCTGGCCACGGAGTTGGCATTGCCTGTGGAGATGAAAAGGGAAGTTATATTGCGACCTGTGCCGAAGTAGCGATCGATCCTGATCCGGAAACCGACGGCGTAAAGGTTATTCGTGTAGTGGCAGCCTTCGAGTGCGGACCTATAATTAATCCGAATCACCTGGAAAATCAGATTCAGGGATCCGTGATCCAGGGAATGGGAGGAGCGCTATTTGAATGGATTGATTTTAAGAATGGAAAGATTATAAACCCCGCTTTTTCTACCTACCGCGTACCGAGATTTAGCGATTGTCCCAAACTTGACGTCGTCATGGTGAACAGAACGGATATTCCATCCGTTGGTGCAGGCGAAACTCCGATCCTTGGTATTGCTCCGGCTATTCGCAATGCAATTGACAATGCAACTGGTAAAAAGCTTTATGCATTGCCATTAGTTCCGAACGGTTTTCAGGCGGACAAGGAATAGTCTTTTTACTTTTTGAACATTACAGGAGTTCCCTCAAAGGGATGTTCCTTAAGAAGTTTGTACATGGCTGCGCCTGCGATCAAAGTGGAACCGTAGCCATGCGGCCCCGTTCCGACTGGCCGTCGATAATAGAAGGCCGCATCAAATGCCATAGATGTTCCTGCACTTGTTCCCTCTACCTGTCCCTTTGCGTTTACTTTAGTAGCAATCGCATTCCATCCCAGTAATGCTGGCGGTCCGTAAACCTGAATATCAAGCCAACCTTTATCAATTCCATGCGCAAAAGCATAGGTGAACATCGCTGTCGCGGACGTCTCCAAAAATGAATCGTTACGGTCCATCAGCTGGTGCCAGAATCCCGTTCCTGACTGGAGTGTAGCCAACCCGTGACAATATGCACGAAATAGTTCCAACACCGGCTTGTGCTGATGATGAGTGTCCGGAAGAACATCAAGCAAGGAAGATATTGCCAAGATAGCCCAGCCGTTAGCCCTTGCCCAATAGAATGCCGGATGTGACTGCATGCCCTCGACCCATCCATGCATACAAACACCTTTAGTTCTATCGAATAACAATCCGGAGAACGCAAGCACCTGGCTTACGGCTTCATCATAATATTTTTTGTCTCCTGTAAGCTTGCCCATTTCTGCCAGTGCCGGGATACCCTGATACAGATCGTCTACCCACACTGAATTAGGCATGGGACGGTTCCTGGCAAAGGTACCATCGGGCAAACGGTGAACTTTATTTAATATGTAGTCGATGGAATTATCGATCTCGGGCCTTAGTTCCTTAACCAATCCCTTTCTCAGGGCCTGTATAATGGCAGCGCACATTGAACCGGTGTCGTCCAATGACTGAGGGAACAGGAAGTGTTCGAGAGGATTCGGTTCTTTGGGAAATGCAGTTTTATAATTTCGAAAATAGACGGATGCCTTCGCCAGGAATTCAAACCGATGGATAACATAATCTGCGTATCGTGAATCCCCTGTTATGTCCCTCGCAGAAAGCATGGATGTGTAGGCAAGGCCCCACTCGTGCGAGTAAATATTATATTCGGATTTCTTCAGCGTAGCTTCCTTCAGCACTTTCTTGAGATCAACGATCTCCGCGCCAGTTTCACGATTGACGATGACGAAAGGTGTTACTTCATCCACATACACCAGTATCTTGTCCATCACCCGTTTAACATCATCGGGGGTTGTGACTCCATATGGTATCTCCGGCGGGTTCTGCCCTTCTTTCTGCTGTGCTTGTGATTGAACGGCGAGCGCGATAGGAAAGAAGAGTACTATAAAACGAAGATGTTTCATGATATGAAGATAACAAATCGCTGCGGACGAAGATCAGCCTACCCTATTGAAATAACCATCGTAGCAAGTGATCAACAATTAACTACGCTTGGTCAAGTTGGCCCTTTATGGGGTATTTGAAATCAGGCGAAGGTGTATAAGTATTGTAACTGTCGGGCATATCGGCAGTACAAGAAACCATAATTGCATACCCTATACCCTATACCCTATACCTTATACCCTATACTTTATACCTTATTCACCAACTACCCATGAGAATCTTACCATTTATAATTCGTATAGCCTCTGCCCTTCCGTTGTGCTCACAGGACCAACATAGATCGGAAGTCTTTCCAGGACCTGTGAGCGATGCTTCTTTTTTGTATGATAACAGATGTCAGTGTCTCTTGCTCGTAGGAGGATCTCCGGTTATTCACGACTCTGTTCGAAGCGACGTTTGGCAATGGAACGGAAAATTGTGGATGAAAATAAGCGCAACTGGTCCCGGTTCCAGAAGTTTCTTTCGGGGTGACGTTGATAGAGGTCGAAATGTCGTTTCGCTATTTGGTGGTGTTGCCGAAGTCGACGGAAAATTGAAGGGTGACTTGTGGTCGTTTGACGGGAACAAATGGATCAAAAGATCAACTAACAACATTGGTACCCGGGATCATCATAAGATGGTTTATGCCGATCATCTGCATTCATTCGTGCTATATGGCGGACAATATGATCAACATCACAATCCCGACTCTGTCACATGGTTGCTAAAAGATGGAATATTCACTCCGTTGCGAATGCCCGGTCCTGGGGTCAGATATCACTCTGGAATGACGTATGACCGCTTACGGAGAAAGATTGTTTTGTACGGAGGAGGCACGAGGCCGGCAGAACATTGGGAGTTTGATGGCATCAAATGGGAAAAGATCGTAACCACAGAGAATCCAGGGAGGAAGTTGTATCATCATATGACTTATGACGAAAACCAGAAAGTTGTAATTCTTCATGGTGGATGGATTAACCAGGACCCACGCGACCCTGCAAATTCAAAAACGCCGATAACGTGGACATGGGATGGAAAAACCTGGACCAGGATCGCTGAGGAACGAATCTTTCCAATTGCCATGGGTTACGATAGAAAAAGAAAGGTCACGGTTGCCTATGGCTTCGACGACGTGTACAGCAACTCAAGGCGCCACATTGGAATATGGGAACTTCATCAAAACGGTTGGAAAAAAGTTGCCGACTACGGCGAATGGAACACTCCTGAATACCTGAAGAGGCATACCACGCTGCATCCAAATGACGTGCAGGCATGGGTGACGTATGCAGATGTCCTTCAATGGCAGACGCACGAATACCCCGAAGCAGAAACGGTTTATAAAAAACTCTTAAAGACCTACCCGGAACGAAAAAATATGGTCGGGGATCTTGTTATCGTATTGGCCATGCAAGGCAAACTGCACGAGGCTGATGCTTATATCGACACGATCCGGGTATCGGGTCTGCTGAACAAAGGAT